>DASZZA010000436.1:0-3003 GCA_035545135.1 Lacipirellulaceae bacterium
GTTCTGCCGGTAGCCGATTAAAGGCCACCCAGTCCTCGAAATCTGCGAAACGGATTTCCCGAGCATCGAAATCTACCCGCGACAACGGCCTACCATCCAAAATCAATGCCGAATGTATCGTTCGCCTCCCGTATGCGACCGACATGCGGGGCGTTGAAATGCGCCGGAAGCAGAATGGCGTTCTGGGCGACACATGCTTCAAAGAGCGCGCGGCGCGACTGGTTCGCCACCTCGCTGTCCCAGCAATAGCGCGTGCTCCATCGCCACAACGGAATCTGGATCGGCGAATGGAGCAGGTCGCCGGAAAAGAAGCCGGTCTGTCCCTGCGAGCGCAGTTCGACGGACATATGCCCGGGCGTATGGCCAGGCGACGGACGCAGCGTCAGCCCCTCGAACAGTTCGTGAATTCCGTCAACCAGCACCGCCTTGCCGCTCTCGACGATCGGCTGCAGCGAATCCTCAAACACGTTTCTGATCCAGGGGATGCAATTGGGATCGGCCGCGTAGATCTTCGACGCTTCGTATTCGGTTCGCGACAGGACGTATCGTGCATTGGGAAAAGTCGGGACCCACCGGCCGTTTTCCAGCCTCGTGTTCCAGCCCACATGATCGCCGTGCATGTGCGTGCACAACACGTAATCGACATCTTCGGGCCGCACGCCGATCTCCACCATCCGATCCAGATAACGGGTGTGAAGCAGGTGCATCTCGTTCATGTTCGGCCGGACCTTGTCGCTGCCGAGGCACGTATCGACAAGAACGGTTTTGCCGCCGACGCGGATCAGCCAGCTGTGGATCGGCATCGGGATGCGCCCGCTTTCGGGGTCGTAATGCTCCGGGCAAAGCCAATGCTCGTGTTGCCTGAGGGCGTCGCGGTCATAGGCCGGGAAAAACGTCTGGACCGTCTCGATAAGGATGTAGGTATCGAGAACTCGCGCGATTTCGGCGTCTCCCACCTTGCCGATTGGCCTGAAACGACCGGGCGAACCAACAAACGCTCTTTGCTCGGAGCTGTGGGGTAACTTCGCATCTGTGGCGTGGTTGTCTGTCATAGCCTGACCGCGATTGAAGGATGCAACATTCGAAAACTGAAGCGTTCCAAGCAGGTGTCGTGCGGGTCGCCCGTGAAGACACCTCAGATTTGAGCGGTGCCGCCGTCGACGAACAGCTCAACGCCCGTGATGTAGCTTGCGCCGTCTGACGCGAGGAACAGCACCGCCTGTGCGATGTCGTGGGGCTCGCCGATACGTTTCAACGGCACCTGGGTCTGCGCCCGCAGATCATCCGCCAGGATCAACTCCTCACTCAATCCGACATGGCGCCGAAGGTCGGTGTTGATGAAGCCCGGCGCCACAGCGTTCGTACGGATGCCTCTGTCGCTCAGCTCGATCATGAAAGACTTGGCCAACGCCCGGATGGCCGCCTTCGTTGCCCCATAGACAGCGAGGCCGGGAACCGGCTTGGCCCCCTGGATGGATGTATTGAGGATGACCGAGCTCCCGGGTGGCATCAACGGGGCAAGCTTCTGCACCGTGAAGAACGTCCCCTTGAAATTGATGTCTGCGGTGAAGTCGAAATCCGCCTCCGAAGTTTTTTCGATCAGATTCGGCTTGGCGCTGCCGGCGTTGGCGAAGAGCACGTCGACCCGCCCGTAGGCAGCCTTCACGCGATCTCGCAGTGCGTCGAGATCGGCGACCTTCGAGATGTCGCAGTAGATCGCGTCGGCGAAGCGACTGCCCGGCGTCATGCACGTCGCAAGCGCGGTCTGGTCGTAGTCGGCGATCACCACTGTGGCGCCTTCGCTCGCAAACAGCTTCGCGGTCGCGAGCCCAATTCCGGCCGCGCCTCCTGTGATCACCGCGATCTTTCCGTCCAGCATCCCCATTCTTCTCTCCCTTTCAGTATGTCGGAGCGGCACCTTGGGCGCCGCCACCGACGCGAGCCCGGAGGCCTCCAGGCCCTGTATTCTCCCGCTCCCGCCGCCGTGGCCCGCTCATGGCCGGGTGCTCCTGGTCCACGAAGCGCACGGTCGCGGCCGGCATCTACGAAACCAGGCTGCCGTATGTCTCGACCCCGTTCGGCAACCGGCTGTCGTGCTCATCCACGACGTGGAAGAACATCTGGCTTCGATCGAAGAGTTTCTCCTCGTCGGCAATCACGACGGCCCGAACCTTCGGGTCCATGTTTCCGCCGACAAAGCCTTGGTAAAGTTGTTCGTTGTCGATCCAGACTTCCATGATCACGTCGAATCCAGACGCTGCAGTTGCGCCGCTCACCGGATTGGACAAGGGCGTCAGGTAGCGCCGCACGTAGCGCCTGACGCCGGGGGTCTGAAGAAATTCGGCGAAAATCTTCACGTGATTGTTCTCGTAGTAATCCTTGAACGCCTCGAACGACAGGCCGTCTCGACGCTTCAGGAGACAAACGACTTTCTTCATCGCTGCGCTTCCTCGATCGGCGCCGATTTGAGGCATCCGATCTCGTGTTCTCAAATGGCCTGCGGACCTGAAGCCGATTCATGGGTGGCGTCCGCTTCAAAGATCGTATATATTATCAATCAAGGTTTCAACGTGGGAGGAGAGGAGCCATCCAAAAATCCGAATTTACGGTTCGCTCAGCCGCACCGGCAGCTCGCAGTAGCCTCGACGGCCGCTGCAGCGATGCCGTCGTGCCCGGCCTTGGGCGCAGACGCAGGATCTAGAGGTTGGTCGATCCGGGCCGATCGGACCCGGGCGACGAAGTGAGCAGGTTGACGTCGAGGATGCGGCGGGAGCCGCGGAACCTGAGAACAAACAATCAAGAGACTGGGAGAAACATGATGGGTATCTCTAAAATTCTGTTGGGTGCGGCCATCGTTGGATGCGCCGTCCAGGGTGCAGGCAGTTTCGCGTGGGCGGACGGTGCCGGTAAATTCGCCGGTCTCGATATGGCGTCTGGAAAGATCGGCACGGTTTCGGAACTGCTGCCGATGTCGCAATTTTGCGGCACAAAGAAAATCAAGGT
>DASZZA010000437.1:0-2368 GCA_035545135.1 Lacipirellulaceae bacterium
CATGGAAAAAACTCCAAATCCGAAGTATTTCACGCCGAGGCGCAGAGATCAAAGAGAATAGTAAAACAGAATCCACTCTGCGTTCGTTGCGCTTCTGCCTGAGACTTCATTCGTCCATCAATTCCGCGAAATATTGCTCAAGCGTCTCGAGCCCGATGCGGATGAAATCAATATCGCCGAAAATGCTAAACAACTGGCACCCCAGTTCCCGGCATTTCCGCGCGTGCTCCGGATCGCGACACAAGGTGCCCCACGATTTGCCCGCCTTTTTCGCCGCCGCAGAAACTCGCTTGAGCGCGTCGACGCACTTCGGGTGCAAGAATTCGCCAGGCACGCCAAGCGTGACCGACAAGTCGGCCGGTCCGACGAATAGCCAATCAACGCCCTTGGTCGCCGCGATTTGGTCCACGATGTCGACGGCTTCCACCGTTTCGATTTGAATCGATACCCAGCGATCGCGGTTAGCGGCCGCCACGTGCTCCGCTAAGCCAATCTTGCCATACTTCGATTCGACATTGCCGGTGAACGTGCCGCGCAATCCGTCCGGCGGATACTTGGCCCACGACACAGCCCGTTTCACTTCATCGAGGGAGCGAACCTGCGCGATCATCACGCCGCTGCAGCCGGCTTCATAGGGCCGCATCACCGTCGCATAATCCGTCGGCGGCACCCGCGCAAACGCGTCGACGCCCGCCGAACGGCAAGCGATCAACATCAGCTCCAACTCCTTGTGCGGAATCGCCGAGTGCTCCTGATCGAACCAGACGCCGTGGAAATTCCCGGCCATCCCAGCCAGCTCAACCACGCGCGGCGTCGCGTAGCCAAGGCAGTGCATTGTGCGAACGATTTGCCCCGCCGCAAGTCGTTGTTTGATGATCGACATCGTCGTAGGTCAGGCTGTGCCTGACGAGTAATTGAGTCAGTACCTACGCAGTCAGGCACAGCCTGAGCTACATAAACTCAAATGTTGACAGAAGTGCCGGCCAATCGCAAGCCGACCTGACCGCTATCCGCGCATTTTGGATGCGCAAGGTGATGCGGAACGGCTCCGTCGAGCGGCGAGCAACATGCCACCCAGCACAGCCAGAAAAGCGCCCGTCGGCTCAGGTGCGCTAATCGCGCTCACGTTACCCGCGCCACTGCCCGAACCGTGCGCCATAGCTTTCCGCCAAATCACGTAATCGGCCCCGTCCACGATCCCGTCGCCGTTGCCATCCGCGGCCGCGTTCACCGCCGAGCCGAGATTGTTTCTCCACGTCGTGTAATCCGCCGACGTCACGGAGCCGCTCATGTTGTAGTCTCCGGCCAGAACCGGAATACGGACAGCACGGTTGATGACGACTTCACTGATGACGCCGTCAATATCCAACACCGGCATGCTTTCCAGTTGCGTACCCGCGAGAATTGGTAGATTGTCGAAGAAAGGTACCGCGTCGATGACGTTCGTACCCAATGTAACCTTTCCGAGAACCGTGTACGGCGACGACGGATTATCAAATGCGGATGCGTTGTTCGTTTGGTTGATAAACCACCCGCTGGTCGCGCTGTCGAGGCTCGCGCCGCGCGCGGCGGAAAGTGTGTACGGCACGTTCGATAGGCCATTCGATGCATTGAATTCGTTGGCGACCGCCGGACCGGCGGGTATTCCCGCGAGACTGTCGAACTTGTAACTGCCACCTTGAAGAAACAGCTCCGAATCAGCCACCGTCGCCCCGTCGCGCGTGCGGTGTATGATCGAATTGTCATAAGACCTGTTGTCGACGTAGCTCAAGAAGTTGGCAACGTTGAGCGGCGATTGCGTGCCGTACAATTCAATCTCGACGGTCCCAATATTCATGTATAACCGAACTTTGCTCGTCGGCGTTGCGGCTTCAACCATCGCCGTATTGGTCACCAGCCCTGCGAAAACCGCCGACGCAAACAGCGAGAAACGTGTTTCGCGGCGGCAACAATACAATTTGTCCACGTCTGGCTCCGGCAAGAAAAACTTGATAAAGCGGATTTCAACTAGCTGACGACACGACGCTTCGCCTTCCACCGCCGCGGCAAATCGATAAGAAGACAACCGGTAAGAATCGCCATCCAACCGCTCGCCGGTTCCGGCACGTTGAAACTAGCGAGGCTTCCCGCACCGGCCCCAGGGCTTCCGCCCGAGGTGTCGCCCAAGTGGCTCTTCCAGTACGTGAAATCCGCCATCGTGATATGACCGTCGCCGTCCCCATCGGCGCCCGTGTGATTGGTCACGCTAGTGTTTAGCATTTTCCGCCACACAACATAGTCGCTTGCGTCCACAACTCCGTTGTGATTGTAGTCCGCATAATCGAGCGACATGCTAATCGCAGTCGCCGAAATGTTTTCGTGCCAGACC
>DASZZA010000438.1:0-2083 GCA_035545135.1 Lacipirellulaceae bacterium
TCCAGTCGGCGTCGCGGTGCAGCCCGACAGCGCAGGAGACCAATATGAAGTCTTTGTTGCTGAGAGCGGGGCAGGGCGGGTGGTCAAAATTGCGGCCGGCGTACCAAACAAGAGCATGAACGCCATCTCAGGCTTTGCAACGCACTCGCTATCAGCCGAACATACCGCGGAGTCTGGCGTTCAGTCGCTTTGTTTCTTGGATCGCGGTCGGCTCGTCGTGACAGGTCGAAATCAGGACGGCACAGCGTACGTTCGGCTCTACGAACTGGCCGATGCCGACGGCGCAATTACCGCCGATCGATCGAAGCAAAACATCGAGCTGCCTACTGACAGCAAGAGCTTTGGAGCAAAACTGCGCGCGTCGCTGGGTATTGCGCGCACTGAGCCGAACGATCGTGTCGGCGATACTTTGGTCGTTCCAGCGGACGGCGACTCGGCAAGATTGGTCATGATTCCCGTCCGCGCCGGCGCCTTGGCGGCGGCAGAGGCCGTTCGTATGGTCGACGCCAACCCAGAACTCGCGGTCGGTGCGATCGCCGTGTCAAGAACCGGCCACATCGTGATCGCCGGCAGATCGGCCACGAGGCAGGGCGAACCAGGCGTGTTGGAGTTTATCAATCCAATCAACCGCCGCGTTGTCATGCAACTTCCGATTGAATTGGAAAACGTCGTCGCACTCGCGTATCACCCGAAATCGGGCAACTTGTACGCGGCAAATTCGCCGATGAACGACAATGGTCGCGCGGGCGTGTACCGAATCGATGAAGCCGGTACGCCAGGCGCGCCGGCATGTCTCGCCGAAAAAATTGCCGATGTGCAAAGGCCCGTCGCACTTGCCTTTGGTCCTGACGGCGCGCTCTACGTCACGGCGCAGGGCGGCTCCAACGGGTCCAATTCCAACACCGGCAAGCTGCTAAAGCTCTCCGGTGTTGATTGAGAGATACTTTTAACTACTGATTGACGCTAATAAACGCTAAGAGCCTATCCCAAAATGCCCCGGAGTAGGGGACAGTCCCCGGCATTTTGGGATAGGCTCTAATCGAATCAGCGCTTATTAGCGTGAAGTAGCGGTTTCAACTTCCGAAGAATACCCATGACTCGCCGCGAAAAGATCGAAGCCATGCTCGCCGACGATCCGCGCGACCCATTCTTGCGCTACAGCCTCGCGATGGAGCTCGACAAAGAAGGCAATCACGACGCCAGCCTGGCGACATTCGAAGAATTAATCCACGAGTCGCCACCCTATGTTCCAGCTTTTTTCATGGCTGGTCAGCAACTGGCTCGAATCGGCCGAATTGACGAAGCGAAACAAATCGTTCGCGACGGCATCGCGGCCGCCAATGCCGCAGGCGACGGACACGCGGAGCGCGAGATGAGCGAATTCCTGGCCTCGCTCGGTTCTCCCATTGAATAGATTACACTTACGGCGCAGGTCGAACTGGTGGTTTACTTCTTCTTCTCTTGGCTGACATTGAGTTCCCGCAGCTTGATATTCTTGTACCACACGATATCGCCGTGGTCTTGCAGACCGATGTAGCCCTTCCGCGGGAAATCTCGGACCGCTTTGGAGAACTTGTCGGGGCTGCCGTCGAGCCGTTTGCCGGGAACGGTCCACTCATCGCAATTGATCGAGTTCACCTGCTCGCCGTTCACCGCCACGGTAATCTTCGGTCCTTCGCAGCGGATATCGATGGTATCCCATTTGCCGGGCCCGTGTGTGGCATCTTTCATCGGCGCCTTGAGGTCATAAAACGCAGCGAACCCGTGAAGGTCGGGCTTAGTCAACGTTTCAATTTGCACCTCGATCCCCGTTTGCACTGGATCCTTCAGGTTGCCGACGCGGAGGAAAATACCCGAATTGCAATCCGGCTGGTCCATCTTCACGTCGCACTTCAGCTCGAAGTCGCCGTACGGCTTGTCGTACACCAGCAAATAGCCGCCCGTGCCGTGGGGATTCAGGGTGCCGTTTTCGACCTTGGCCTTCACCGGCTTGTGGGTGTTATTCATCCAGCCGCTGCGGTTCTTGCCGTTGAAGAGCAGCTTCCAGCCGCCAAGCTTTTCGGCGGGCGTCAACTGATTGTCG
>DASZZA010000439.1:0-4953 GCA_035545135.1 Lacipirellulaceae bacterium
TCCTGTTCCAGCCTTTTACACAAAGCCCGGCTCCATCGATGAGATAGTCAATCACACCGTTGGGCGGGCGCTCGACCTGTTCGGCATCGATAGCAAAGTAGTCGCTCGCTGGGCCGGCACAAAGCGAACCAAGGCGACACACCCGGCGTCCGAGTGAGCAACGCTCGCGACAACAACCCATTGTGGCGCTTTTCGCTCGACGTCTATGCCGCGCCGGGCGTCTCAAGCGAATGCCTCGATCTGCAGGATCGACATGGCCTTGATGTCAACATCCTGCTGTTCGTCGTCTGGCTCGGCGTCGCGCGCGGACTGACGGTCTCGCCGGCTCATCTCGAGCAGCTCAATGCAACCGTGACCGAATGGCAGAGAGATGTCGTGTGTCCGGTTCGCGCGGTTCGTCGGCGCGTCAAGAGTCTCGGGCGATCCGACCTTTATGAAGAAATCAAAACGCTGGAACTCAAGCTCGAATGGGCTGAGCAATCGATGCTGTTTGCGCTAGCGTCCGTTCTCGACGGTCAGAAGACGACGTCGAACAATGCGGTTGCTGCCAACGCTTCACTCTACGCGGCCAGCAAAGGCGCGCCGGCACCCCGCGCGCTGATCGCCGCCGCGGTGTCCCGCGTCTAGGGCTTGGCGTGCCCGCTCGGCGGCAGCAAAGAACGTGTGTTTGTAATTCCGGACACAATTACGCACGAGCACATGGCGCTATACGGTGAGGGTCGCGCGCTCGGCGGCGAGCAACCGCACCAAGTGCTGCAGCGTCGCGACATCGTCCGGAAGGGCGGCGAGATCGATGTTCATGAGAACGAAGTCTATCTGATTCGCGTTCGTTCTCGCCGCTCTGGCGCCCACAGTTGATCAAACCTTTGAACCGTTTGTTGTTTTCCGGGCCGGGCAAGGGCCCGCTCAGGCCTAAAAAGTGATGTTGAACACCCGAGTCGCGATTACCATCAGACTTGGGACCATGATCGTTGGCCCCGCCGTCGTCGTCGCGACACTCGCGTCTTCCACTTTGTTGTTTTCGGTGCGCACATTCTTAGCGCACATGGGGCAAGGTCCTGCTTTTGCAGGAATACTGATCGCCTTCAAGCTGGCCGCGCCTATTCATGAACAGAGCGAGGTGATCAGAGCCTTTACGTGTTCAATTATATTGGCTCGGCAGAACCAATCATCGGCGTCGGTGCGGAGATCATTGCGGTTGATCTCATCGGGGAGTAGGTCAAGACCCCTGCAGATCAAGCGTCGATCTTCCAGAACTTGTCATTCGAAATTAGCGAGGTTATTGCCTCGGACGCTGCTTCCAGCAACCGCTCGCCCTTTTCTGCACTGGCCGCACGAGGATCACCGATCGCGCCGTGCGAAGTTCGTGATCGAAAAGATTGCCAACGGTGAGCGGCCGACGTCCCAATGATGTCAATCAACTCCGGTGACGTCGGCCCAACAGCATTGGCCACTTGAGACATATCAACCAAGTCTGGCCTTAATGCCAGGACCATCGAGGTTTCCGCCTCACAGGCATGCCTCACGTTGGCTTGCTTTTCCAGGATCCTCGAGAATGCAGGCTGTGCGAGTAACCAATAGGTCGTCGTCGCGATCGGTGCATCGAGAGCTGGCGCCAATTCATTTACGATCACCGTCAAGGCGGCAATATTTCCACCATGCCCATTGAGGAGCAAAATATTGCGAAATCCGTGCCGCGTCAGGGAACTACAAATCCCGCGCAGAATGGTGAAGAACGCATTGAAGTCGAGTGAAATTGTTGCGCCGAGACTCATATGATGCTCGGCAAGACCAGTCCACACCACTGGTGTAACAATGGTCGGTATTCTTTCCGAAGCACGCGTCGCTGCTCGACGAGCGATTTCACCCACCAGCAGGCAGTCGACCTGCGTAGGCAGATGAGGACCATGCTGCTCGGTTGACGCAACCGGAATGATTACAAGCGCCTCTTTTTTGCTCAAGTCCCTTAATTCGGTCGCTTTTAAATTCCACCACTGCGTCTGCATCAGTCTCTCCGACCTTCACGATCGAGTAACCGCTCAAGGAACGCGCGGGTTCGCGTTTCCTTTGGACTCTCGAATATCGTTTGAGGTGCGCCGCGCTCGACGATCTTGCCTTTGTCCATGAAAATAACGTCGTCGGCTACGTCGCGGGCAAAGCCCATCTCATGTGTGACGACCAACATTGTCATACCTTGTTCGGCAAGTTGCCGCATTGTCCGCAGTACTTCACCGACTAACTCCGGATCGAGCGCTGATGTAACCTCGTCAAACAGCATGACTTTCGGTTGCATCGCTAGAGCGCGTGCAATAGCGGCCCGCTGCTGCTGTCCACCCGATAACCGCTCGGGATAAACATCGCGCTTTTCTTCAAGGCCGACTTTGCGCAGTAACTCGATCGCGAGGGAACTCGCGGCCTCTCGGGTCATGCCACGAACCCGGCGTGGGGCGAGAGTAATGTTCTCGAGAACGGTGAGGTGGGGAAACAGGTTGAACTGCTGAAAGACCATCCCGACGCGCTGGCGCAATTCGCGCAGAGATGCTGTATTGGGTGGGCCGCCGGCATCCTCCTCGCCTTTGGCAGCCAGTTTTCCATCGATTCTGATCGAGCCCCTTTGAATGGGCTCTAGTGCGGCAATACATCGAAGCAGTGTGCTTTTCCCCGACCCGCTCGGGCCAATGACGACCAGCGCCTGGCCCGTCTGAACATCAAGGTCGACGTCGTCGAGAACGGTGTGGGCGCCATAGCGCTTCACCAATTTGTCGATGACGATGAGAGGAGCTTCCATTCTAGGCTCGCGCAATCCGGAAACGCCGTTCTAGCCATTCGACAAACAAGGCTACCGGATAGGTAACGGTGAAATAAAGAATGGCAACGATTGTCAGCGTTTCGACCGGGCGGAACGTTTCGACCGAAATCAATTGTCCGATGCGAAGCAGCTCAGGAGTACCAATCGCTGATGCTAACGCGGTGTCTTTGATCAAATATATGGTTGTAGTGCCCATCGGGGGCAGCACGTTTCGGATCGCCTGCGGAAGAACGACATACCGCAGTGTATCCGTAAGACCCAGGCCTAATACGCGCGAGGCCTGCCACTGCGTTCGATGAACTCCAGCGAGCCCGGCGCGAAAAATTTCACTGTAGAACGCCCCGATGTTCAGCCCGAGTGCTACTGCCGCGGAGCCGAATGCGCCGAGGTCCCAGCCGGTGATCAGCGGCAAGCCGTAGTACAGCCATACGATCTGAACGAGTGGCGGCGTCGTTCTGAAGAATTCGACGTAAACGTAAGCGGGCCAGTAGGCTAAAGGATGGCGGGAGAATTTCATTAGCGCGAGCCCAAGCCCGAGCACCAGGCCCAAGCTCGCGCTAATCAGTCCGAGCTGAAGCGTGACCCCAACGCCACGAAGCAGATCGGGCAGATAGGCCAGAATGCGTCCGAACTGAAACTCGCCCACAGGATACGCTTTAGTTCGCAGCCTTGATCTGATCCGGCTTCATGTACTGTGTGATCAACGCCTCAAGTTTGCCTGAGCTGCGCATCTTGCTGATGAAGGCGTCCATGTATTCGCGCATTTTGGTGTCGCCCTTCTTGTAGCCATAACCGACCTTGCAAGCGCGAACATCGAGCGGCTTGTTGTGACCAGGCAAAATAAGAAGCTTATCGCCGAAAGCGGCGAGCGCGACGGTCGTTTGGATGGGCGTGTCGAGGATCACCGCATCGGCGCGCCCGGCGACCACTTCCTGTATGAGATCGGCCGAAGTCGATTGAGCAAATCCTTTCATCGTAGCCTTTGGCGCCACTTCTCTAGCCACCGATTCGGACCAGGAGCCGGTTGGCACCGCGAAAACGACCTCGGGCCGATTGAACGATTCGAGTGTGGTCAAATGCTTCGGATTGTCTTTTGTCGTTGTCACCGTCGCGCCGATGGTGATGTAGCTCTCGCTGAAATCGATCACTTCCTTGCGTTTATCGGTGATGCACAGAGCCGGTACGATGTCCCACTTTTTTGCATCGATGCCCGCGACCGCAGTTGCCCATTCGGAGTTGATGATCTTAAGTTTCACGCCAAGGTCGGCGGCCATAAGTTTCATCAGTTCCACGTCAATTCCGACATACTCGCCATTTGGTCGCGGCGAAATCAAAGGGCGATAGAGCACGCCGGCAACACGCAGTTCACCACGCTGCTTGATTTCATCAATGGTGCTCTGCGCTTTTGCGCCCGTGAGCGCGAGCTGTAGGCCTAGTGCAATCAACAGTCCGCCAATCGCTAAGCTACGCATGGTGGTTACCCTCCTCTGTGGGAGCGGCTCGCTCCCGGTTACGCCCGACGGTCGCTAGTCACTTTGGTATGCCATGCCGCTACGCCGCTCGAGATACGAGGCGAAAAGCACGAGCGGCCAAGTCAGCACAAAATAGATCAGGGCAATCGTGGTCAGCACTTCAATCGGACGAAAGTTCTGCGCCGCAAGAACCCATCCGCGATTCATTATTTCTGGAAGCGCAATGACGGCTGCCAATGAAGACTGCTTCAGAAGGCTCACGAGCGCGTTGCAGGTAGGTGCGTAAACAAGTCGAAGCGATTGCGGGAGGATGATCCACCACAACCTTTGCGCATATGAAAGGCCGACCATTTGACCGGCATCCCATTGGCCACGCGGAACCGCGGCAATAGCGCCCCGGAATATCTCCGACATCTGTGCGCCGGAACTGCATGCAAGCGCGCCGGAGACGACAGTAAAGGCGTCGAGCCGAATATTTGCGAGAACCGGCAGCGCGTAATACGCCCAGACGATATGCATCAGCGGTGGCGTAGTGCGGAAAAAGTCGACGATGAACCGCACGGCGACGCCAATAATCGGAATGCGCGCATTTCTGATGATGGCAATTGGTAATCCAAGCGCGACGCCAGCGGCGAAAGCAACGAACGTTAATGCCAACGTTAGCGGAATGCC
>DASZZA010000440.1:0-6380 GCA_035545135.1 Lacipirellulaceae bacterium
AAGTCGGCCGGCTCGCTGTTCGACCGTTGGCCAACAAGCGATTTGCAGTCCTTTCTTGCGGAAGTAAGAGACCGAAATCTCTCCATCGTGCTGGCGGGTTCACTAACGGGCCATAACATCACCGCCGCGGCGATGCTGAACCCCGACTTTATCGCCGTCCGCGCAGCCGCATGCGAAGGTGGGCGCGGCGGAACGGTGTCGACGCAGCGTGTGCGGTCTCTCAAGAATTCAGTTGCATCGGCGCATTGCCTGTCGGCGATGAATGCATGATCGAGAGCAACGCCGGTGCGAACCGGTGCAGACTCTCGTGCGCGATTGAGCGATTCCTCCTCGGAATGATCCATGCATCGGGCCTTACGCGGCCGGTTTTTTCTTGACAATCGCGGCAAAAACTGGATACTCGGGGTCGTTCACCTGTTGGACAAGTGGACTCGCTTCACGTTATGGGGGTCCGAAGCATGTTCAAGAGTGTCTTGGATGCGATTCGAGCGGGAGATTGGTTTTTTGAGCCGGCCGACGTCGACCCGGAGCAATTCCCGGCCACGATGGCCATTCCAGGCACGGAGGAAAAATTAGAGGTGCTTGCGGAGCGCGTCCGCGCCGGGTTGCCACTTTGGCATGAGTCCGATCGGCCCGACTATGAAGAGCCGGACGGCGAGTAACCGGATCATTGACGTATTTGTTGGCCCCTCTCTCGTGCCGTCGTCCCCGCGCAAACGTGCAAAGGCGCCGATCGCAGATTTCTTTTCTCAGCGCAGCGGATACGGGCTCGCCTTTTCGAAACCAGCGACTTGCCCGTGGGAACGCGAATGGGATTCTTTCGAAAATAAAGTCGGTCGTACGTCTTCGCGCCTGTGCGCCTTTGCGTGAGAATTTATGAATCGAAGCATTTAATACTCGGATAATGAAGGGATGCGCCATGCCCAAATTCGGCGTCAAGGTGCCGCACACGTTAACCAAAGACGAAGCCCGCTCGCGACTTGAGCGCTTTGTTGAAATGCTTGAGCAAAAGTACGCCGATAAGGTCAGCGACCTGCAACAGTCGTGGGATGGCGATACACTGCGATTCCACTTCAAAACGTACGGCATTCCGCTCGATGGCGGCATCACGGTGGCCGACTTGGAACTCGACTTGGCGGGTGATCTGCCTTTCGCCGCCATGATGTTCAAAGGCAAAATTGAATCGGAGATCCGCGAAGCGCTGGAACGCCTCGTTGCTGCGTAGTTCTTGGCGCGGCATTAGTCGCTATAGCGGCGCGCGATGATTCGCACTCGATCGTCCTCGAGCCGATAGTCCAATCCGGCTGGTTTGAGCAGGGCGTCGAGCAAGTGGTCCCGGTCGGCATCTTGTACGGAAAACGACACACGTGTGTCGAGCGATTTTCCAGCGGCCTGAATTTGCGATTCATCGATCTGAATCGCCCAGTGCAACCGCTGCGAGAGCGCACGCAACACCAATCTCACGGGCTGCTCCTGTACGCGCAACGTATAAACTTGCCGGGTTCCAGGCCTGGAACCCACCATTTTTGTCTGCGCGGAACGTCGGCTTTTCGCCATCGAGTTCGCCGGCAGTGCCGGAATATCCTTTAGGCCCACAACGCGAATCGTTCGGTCACTCGATTGAAGCTCAAAAGTCAGGTCAAATCCATTTAGAAGCACCGTCAACTGCTGGGACAGCGATAATTCGGGCAGTTGGCCGGCCGCCCAGAGATCGAACGGAATTTTTTCGGCGTTTACTATCCGCCACCCTCGTTGCTCGACCGATGACGCGATAAAGCCGCGCGGCTCAGTCAATCGCGGCCAGGAAACTGCTTGCTTTCGAGTGAATGTCGCGCGTAGCCCGCCCGGCAGACGCGCAACTTCCCTCGACCGAGCCGCCGCAACGGCCGGTAAACGTTCGGCCGCGCCGCTTGGTCCCAGGTAAACCAGCGATCCAAGCCGGCCGACGCCGAGATGGTGCTGCGCTGCGATTGCGGCGACGACGTCTTCCGCGGAGCCCGCTTCAATATCGAGTGTTACACGCAATTGCGGGTCGACCCGCCGGTCGGCAAATACGGTCTCACCAAATACTGGTTGAAGTCGCCCCAGCGCTTCACGCAACGGTACACGCTGCCAATGAATGGTCGCGATCCGGTGGGGGGCTTGCCGGTCGCTCGCCGCTGACGATATCTGAGCTGGGTCGAGCTTTGCGCGGCCATGAGTCGAACCTTCATCCTGGGCCGGCAATTCGCGGCACAACACATACACTCCCACGATTGCCATCAGGCTGACAAAAAGTTTCAGTTGTCGCGAGATCAGCCGCATAGCCTCTTGTCAATAGTTTGGTCTGAATGCCATTCCAATGGCAATTCGTGGTGCTGCGATGTCAAGAGAAAAGCTTTTTTGAGTCTTCGTCAAATGGGGGGATGCTCAAGGAGTGCTCCAAGTCGCAAGTACTTTTTCAGGTTCTTTTCAGATGCACGACTCTCAACATTATAAACTTGCGAGATTCATCCGGATATGAAAAGACCAATCGTCTCAAACAATCTCGTTGCCGCAAACGATTTTTTCGTTGTGCTCCATTCATTTGTGATTAAACTCAAACCATAGAGATGGGGCGGGATCGACAGGCCAATCTCGGCAGCGTCACTGACGGTTGGCGCGCTACTTTTCGCCTGCGATTCAAAACGAATGATTCGTTAAACGCGCCGCTTGGCGCGGGTCTCATGGAGCGGTCGGCATACGTGCCGCCGCATCGGCTGGGGAACAGAGGGTGAGGCATCTGCGGTCGCATTGCGCCACAGCTAGCATTCGTCTTTGAGTTGACTACTTTGGGCCAGATGTAACGGAGTCAAAGACGTGGATCCCCGTCGATTGCGCACCCCTGTTTTAGTGATCTACTACAACCGGTATTTGACCAATAGCGATTGCGCCATGTTTATCAAGCGCGTGGCGCGCCGCTACAGCAACCAAACGCTCGAACGGCTCGTCACGATCGGCGACCATATCACGCGCCGGGCCGCTGTGCTCGCCCTTAGCTTGATTGGCGACTATTCGTCGAACGGGGTCCTTGGCCGGGCGCTGGTGGATCGCGACCGTGGGGTCCGCACTATTGCCGAAAGCGGCATCCGCGAGTTGTGGCGCCGCATTGGCAGCCGCGAGCAACAAGAAATGCTCCGCGAAGTTGCTGAATTGAACGACCAACGGATGCACCGCGAGGCAGTGAGACTCGCCACCGAGCTGATCCACGAGTCGCCATGGATTGCTGAAGCCTGGTGCCAGCGAGGCACGGCCCACTACCATCTGGGGCAGTACGATGCGGCCATCCGCGATTGCCACCAGGCGCTCGAAATCAACCCGTATCACTTCACCGCGGCGGCGGGCATGGGACAATGCTACATGCTGCAAGACAACCCCGTCGCCGCGCTGGAAGCCTTCCGCCGCGCGCTGCGACTCAATCCCGGCTTAGAAGAAGTTCGCGCCCAGGTCGTTCGGTTGCAACGCTCGCTGAAGAAAGATTAAGCGCCGGGCAGACATTCTTGTCTGCCAAATTAGCGCCCGCGATCGATAGACAAGATCTCTGCCCCGCAGGCTACCGCACCAGTCGTCCGCGCGGAATTCCCATCGCCTGCCGAACGGCAGTCGCGTAGCGCTGCGGATTGGATGTAAACTGCTGCAGCGTGGCCTCGCTCGCGAACATATAGAACATGCCGTCGTAGTCGAGGCTGTGCTCACGCGTGCCGGACACTTGTTGCTGATGGTCGATTGCCAATACCGGGTCCATTCCTGAAAGGGCTGGAGCGTAGCGATCCGGGTCGGTCCAGAATTGCTTTTGTTCCTCGGGCCCGGCGAACCAATACGTACGTCCGCGATGCACAACCCCCCAGCGCGGATCGCCCGGCACCCATTTCCATTTGTTTCGCATGGTCACTGGGCAATATCCTTCGAAGCCCAAGGGCGGAGCGCCCGGCGGCAATCTGCTCGGATCAGGGGCCGCTGCAGCGGGCGCTGTTTCATTCGAAGCGACCTGCGAACCTGCGGCTGCGGCTGGCGTAGTCACCGCGCTCGTAACTGGGCTCGTTTCGGGCGAGGCGGCGTAGCCGGTCATCGGCGATTGGACCGGCGAAGGTCGCGATGCGACGGCCGGCTGCTGAACTCGCGGCGATGCCGTCGTGGCGTACGGATTTGCAACTTGGGTTGGGGCAACAACCGGCGGTGCAGTCGCCGCGATGGGCGTTGCGTTCGGTACGTTGGTCGCGGGCGCTGTTGGGTTGGTTATCACCTGCGGCGCGACCGTTTGCGGATTCGCCGGCGCTGCGTTCACAGCAGCCAATGCGGATTTGCGTCGCGCAGCAAATCCAAACGGTTTACTGTCGGTCTGCGATGGTGCTGTTGCCAGGTATGGCGACGCCGGCTGAGCTTGCATCGGTTGCTGCTGCGCGCCAACGGCCAGCGGAACCTCTGGCGGCAACGGCAAATTTGCGTAGGCCGCGTTGAGTTGTGAGTGAATAGGTGCAGCCGCCGCCGCCCGGGCGTAGGCCTGTCCGCTTGTTGTGGCGTATCTGCCGGCGGCCGCGGTCACTTCGGCCACGTATGCCGCCGGGGTCGGCGGGCTGATCATCTTCGCAAGCACCTGGCCGTCCGGAGTCAGAATGACGTCGGTCGGCACGCGCGTGATGCCGAATGAGGTGGCAGTTGCTGAATTCTCATCCGCATTTAGCTTTACCGGCACGAATTGCGTTTCGATCGCATTGGCTACGCCCGGTTGATTGAATACATTGTGATTGAGAGCCATGCATGGGCCGCAACTCGGCGTCCAAAAGTGTATCAACACCAGACGCCCGGTTTGCTTCGCGACAGCCTTGGCCGATTCCACATCGTAATGCCAGTGAACGGCTTCCTGTTGGGCCAGTACGTTAGTCGCCGGCATGGCTAGCAATGCACTTAGTATCAGGATGTACGGCGGCCAATGGTGACGCATGGATCGGTCCTCTTCGTCGAAACGTCGCGGATGCAACACGAAGCGCTCACGAGAACCTCTTGCGCACCCTCGTCACCGTTATCGGCAGTGTCCAACATCGGCTTTGCTGTTTTTGGCGAGTTTGCCGATCGTGAGGCCGACCGGTGCACCTTCTCTCAATTACCAGGACTACGAAAAAAAGGTGTAAAGAAGCCCATCTCTCGTCGCTGGTAACGCCTTCGCTGCACAAGTGTACGGCTTCTTGACATCTATTTGGGTGGAAGTAACAAACGCCCTCGGCACCCGGACATAACCGCCGAAAAGTTCCCTTTTTTGCCGCAAACTGGCTCATCTAACGCTTGACAGCCACCGACATAAAGGTAAGAATACGCATGAGTTGATTGTCCTGCCGACTTTCGGCAGGTTCTACCGGCCGGCCCGGCAGTGCGACGAAAAACGCTTGCTGGGCGGCACGCTTGGGCTCGCCAGCGGCATAGACCTTAACTAGCTGCTAGCAGCCGGAGGTCGCCTCCTCGCCAGCAGGATTTTTCTTGGGCGCGAGGGGTTATCCGTCAGGCCCCTGGGCTTTCGGACTGCGTTCGATCCCGACCAATACATCACGGCAGATAATCGCTAAACATCTGCTTTTAGACTGACCAGACCGGGAATGGTTGCCAATTCGTACGGCAGCCGCGACGGCGGTCATGCGATAACAGAGCCAATTATGCTCGCGCCCGGTTTTGCGCGCGCATCCTCGAACGGAGACACGTCGCAATCCACCTTTCAAACGGTGAGCCAATGCGACAAATAACTTTCACTAGCGCGTTCTAACGCCTGGTTTCATTTCATTGATTGAGAATCTTCTGCGGCAAATGGCCGTACTTCGATCTCACGCATTCTGACTTCTTTTTTTACGCCTGCACGCGATTTGCTTTTCGCGCAGCGGGCAAAGGTTGAGGCTTTGAGTTACATGGCCAAGAGAAAACGAGGGGGCGGCGGTGGCGGACGCTACCGCGATGGCGGCCGTCAGGGTGGTTACAACCGAGGGCCCGGCCAGGGGAGGCGCGGACGCGGAGGACGCCGCCGTAGCTACGGACCGCAAACCGACCGGCAGGACCATCCCGAATTTGAACCGCACGAAAATGGCGAGCCCCTGCCGCTCGTCGCCGGCGCCGGCGTGCTCGAAATGCACCCCAACGGGTACGGTTTCTTGCGCAATCCGGCCACCAATTTCACGCGCGAACGGACCGACCCCTTTGTCCCCGGCACGATGATCGAAAAGTTCGGTCTGCGCGAAGGTGTCCTCATTAGCGGCATGGTCCAACGCCATCGTCGTGGACAAGGCCCGCGGCTAAAGGAAATCCTCGATGTCGATGGCATCTCGCCCGAGGATTACACGAAGGTGAAATCGTTCGACGAACTCACCCCTATCAACCCCGAA
>DASZZA010000441.1:0-6636 GCA_035545135.1 Lacipirellulaceae bacterium
AATGCGAACGAAATCTCCGAGCGACCTCGCCGCCATTTTTCGCATGGCGCTACTTCGATGCATTTTCACAGTAACCTCACTAATCCCCAGATCAAAGGCGATCTGTTTGTTAAGTCGCCCGTTTGCTACGCCATGGAGAACGTCACGCTCGCGTTTCGTCAACGTCTCAAAACGTTCAACGTTACATTTCCTAGCGCTAATCTCCCGACGTCGAGCGGCGTCGGCCGCTATCCCCACCGCTACGGCGTCCAGAAGTGTTTGATCCCGAACGGGCTTGGTCAGGAAATCAACGGCTCCAGCTTTCATTGCTTGCACCGTCATTGGAATATCGCCATGCCCAGTCAGGAAAATGATCGGTTTCGGATTTCCAGCTTGCGCGAGATGATTCTGAAGATCGAGACCGCTTGCTCCCGGCATTCGCACATCGAGAATTAGACAACCCGGCCGATCAAGAAGATCGGCTTCCAGCAATTCGTTAGTCGATGCAAAATTTACCGACTCGAACCCCGCCGACGAAACCAATTCCGATAGAGCTTCACGTACCGACTCATCGTCGTCCACGATAATGACCAACGGATACTCCGTCTCGCCTTGACCTGGCGAACGCGATAGTGATCCTGCTTGAAATGCTCGATCAATTTTCATGGCCCGCCCTCCTCCCTGAGTCATGCAAAGCCTCCGTCACGGCGGCCAGCAGTTGCTGCCCGTCGAATGGTTTTCGAAAAAAACCGGTAATGCCTTGGGCGCGGCTCTGGTCTGCGATTTCATGGCGTCCGGTAATGAGAAAAACAGGCAGGTCAGGCCGCACGGTACGTGCTCGATTCCGGAGTTCAAAGCCGTCGATGCCAGGCAGTCCTATGTCCGTAATCAGAACATCGATGTCGGATAGTCCGTCGTCCATCACCGCTTGTGCGGACGAAAAACAGCGCGCGCGATAGCCGGCCGACTCGAGAAGGTCTTCCAAGGATTCAAGCAGCCTCGGATCATCATCCACCACTGCCACGACGGATCTTGTTGTCCTCACGATCTATTACCTCCGGCACGCCGTCCGGCCGCCTGGATTCCCAGCCGCTCTGCAATACGTACAAGGTCTGCAAGCGAAGTTACCGCCATCTTCTGCATGACATTCCTTCTATGAATCTGCAGGGTCACTTCGCTGATACCGAGCTTGGCGGCAGACTGCTTGTTAAGAAATCCGCTCACCACCAGAGGCAGAACCTCGCGCTCTCTTGCGGTAAGGTTGTCGTAGCGTCGTCGCAGCACCGATAGGTCGGCCCGATCCTCCCGGTCAGCGCGGTCCTGGGCAATCGCCGCATTGACCGCGGACATGACATCGGTATCGCTGAACGGCTTTGTCAGGAAATCAAGCGCGCCGCGTTTGATAGCGCGCACCGAAGAGGGAATGTCTCCATGACCCGTGATGAACACGATCGGTGGGTGATCACTTTCCGCGATCTGTCCCTGAAGATCGAGTCCATTGATGTCCGGCAGTTCAACGTCAAGAATTAGGCAGGCCGGAGTGTCCGGTTTATCGGCGTTGACGTACTCACCTGCCGATCCAAATGTCATGGCGGGGATGCCATGAGATTCAAGCAACTCAACCAGAGCTTCCCTGATGCGAACATCATCGTCAACGACGAAGACAATATGATCCTCCTTGGTCATTGGAGCGATGCCTTCACTTTCGGCAACGTAAATATAACGCGTGCCCCGCGAGGCTCGTTGTTCTCGGCCCACAACCTTCCGCCGTGGGACTCGACAATTGAACGGCAAATGGCAAGTCCCATCCCCATTCCGGAATTTTTCGTCGTGAAGAATGGCTGGAAGATCTGAGCGGGATCCTGAATTCCGGGGCCGTTATCGTTGACTTCGATTTGCAAACCCTGCTCGACGGGTCGCGCGGCTACCCTGATCATCTTGTCACCGCGAACACCTTCCATTGCCTCCATCCCGTTGCGGATGAGATTACTCAGAACCTGTTGAATCTGAACGCGATCAAGCGGAACCGACGATATGCCTTTCTCAAGGTCAATGATCATGCGAATCCGGCGCCGCGCGGCCTCCTCGGCGACGAGATCGCAAACCTCGCCAATCACGTCATCCACGGCCGTAAGATCCCGCTTGTCGATGGATTGCCGGAACAATGCGCGAATACGACTGACCACGTCAGCGGCGCCATTCGCATCCCGAATGACGCGCCCCACTGTCCTGTGGGCGCGCTCAATGTTCGGCGGGTCGGCGGTCAGCCAGCGCTGGCACGCGTGAGAATTGGCGACGATAGCCGCGAGAGGCTGATTGACCTCATGCGCGATGGAAGCCGAAAGTTCTGCCAAGCTGGCGGCCTGGCTCGCGCGGGCGAGTCTCTCATGCGCCAGCCGCAATTCCTCCTGCGCCCGGACTTCGCCGTCGATATCCAGGCAAATGACATTCCACTGCACAATCGCGCCGTCTGCATTGCGCATTGGACCAGCCCGTGTTTCGACCCAGCGGTACTCACCGTCGGAGCGCCGCAGGCGGTGTCGCCGCGCATACGGCTCACCGGTCGCCAAGCAATGAGCATATTGCTCCTTGACGGCTGCGAGGTCGTCGGGATGAACGCCAGCGTCAAGCGTCCCGCCAAGCCGGGACTTCCCCGATCCGTCCAATTCTTCCAGATTATAGCCGAGGAATTCACGAAGTTGCCGACTGCGATAGACGGGTTCGCCGTTCGGAGAAGCGCAATCAATCATCGCCGGCAACGTTTCAACCAGCTGCCAGAGAAATCGCTCCCGCTCACGCAATGCCTCCTCGGCGATCTTCCGCTCCGTGATATCAATGAAACCGACCAGGCTCTTATCGGCAACGGCATCGGGGCGAGCCGTCGTGAAAAGGACATCGATCACTCGACCATCCATTCGTGCGACTTTGGTTTCCTCCTGGAAGATCTCCTCACCCCGATAACGGGCCTCAATCGAACGTCGAATCGTGGCAAGGCCGGGCTGCCAGTAACGTGCGATCGAACCGCGCATGCTCTCTACATCTTCCGCACCGAACATGTCGAGGAGATGCCGGTTGGCTTCTTCCACCTCGAGAGCGTCAATCGCACGTTGCAAAACTTCGGGATGGTCATCGATGTAGGGCCGCAAGTCAGCAATACCCTGTGCTCGTAATTCCTTGAACAAGGGGATGAGATTTCCTGCATCGATCTGCGTCAATCCGATCGGCATGTAGTGAAACAGGTCGCGGTATCTGCGTTCACTCCGTTGGAGAGCCTCCTGCGCCTTAACCAGATCGTCGATATCAACGCTGACGCCATACCACTGCAGAATATTTCCCGCCTCGTCGCGAAGAGGCTCCGCTCGGGTTTCAGTCCAGCGATAGCTGCCGTCCGCGCGCAGCTGTCGATATTGCCGAACGTAAGGAACGCCTGTGGTGAAGGAGTGATTTGCCGCCTGTCGTGCCGCCGCGACATCGTCTGGATGGATGACACTGAGCGAGGGTGACCCGTCTGGTGCGGTAATATCCTCAAGCGTCGCACCGGTCACTTCTCTGAATCTCTTGTTGACGGATGTTGGCGTTCCGCTTGGCGTCGCACTCCAGATCAATGCCGGAACTGTATCGATTAGTTGCTTGAGTTCTCTTTCACGCTGGGCCAGAGCGGCCTGCACCCGCACTTCTTCGTCCACATCATGGCAGAGCCCGTACCATTGTAGGATTTGCCCGTTCTGATCGCGCAACGGCTCTGCACGGCTCGACATCCAGCGAAAATCGCCATCAACATGCCTCAGACGGTATCGCATGGAGAATGGCTCACCTGTGGCCAGAGACCGACCAAGGGACGACCTGAATCTTTCAGCGTCCTCCGGATGGATCGTGGTCAGGAGCATGTCCAGACGGCTCATGCCCGGCTTGTCCAGATCAATGACGTCCATGCCCAGGAAATCGATCATCCGGTTGTTGAAGAAGATCGGTTCTCCATCCGGCCTGAGCCGCCAGAGGTGACTGGGAACCATGTTCACCAACTGAGAGAGCTCTCGTTCGCGATAACGCAACGCTTCTTCAGCTCGCTTCTTATCTTCGATGTCGATCATGGTGCCGTACCAGCCGCCCTGGCCGTTCTTGTCGTCTCCGACAGATCGCAATCCAAACGACCAGAACCAGCGATAAACGCCATCCGATCGACGAAGCCGATACTCTGAGTCGAAAGGAAGACCGCTGATGAGGGAAGCACGTCGTGTTTCAAGGACACGCTCATAGTCCTCGGGGTGGATGACGTCCCGCCATCCCGCTCCATCCAGTTCCTGAAAGAGCGCTCGATTCCCAGGAGGGCGTCCCATGTAGAGGAAAGTGCCGACGTTTACATGCGTGGCGCGACCATCCGGCGTTGCTGACCAAGTGTAGGCTGGCATACTTCCGATAATTCGCATCGCCTCGTTCGCATCCGCTTCCCGGATATTCGCCCCACGCGCTTGCAGGAGTTCGCCGATACAGAGGGCCACCGCAAACACCGCCGCCCCGGAGAACCAGACATCGCGTGCACCGCCCGCCCCGAAGAAGCCGACGATAATGCAAACAAGCAATCCGAATACCCAAACGCCTTGGAGCGGCAAGGTGGCGCGGCGGTCAACATAAATCTGCAATGCGATGATGGGGGCGATGAGACCTGCAGGCGATCCGCTCGCCATCGATAGGGCTGATCCGATAGCGACAGCCGTTATAGCCAAGGCAGAACGAGATCGATTGAATTCTGTTCTCATGAAAGCCGCCCTTCAGCACAAAACACGGCATAAGATCGACAGCAACTGATTTACCACCTTTCCGAGCAATTCCATCGATCGAATCGCAGTCCTTTTCCTACCACCATCCCCCTTCGCTGTATGTTATGGAAATCCATGTATTGCCAGCACCCGCGTTAGTGCCTCCATTGAGCATGGAGCCAGTGTCACCGCAGGTTTGGCTGCATCGAATCCCTGGAAAATCCCGCGTCAATGAGAACCCTAGCGAGGTGTTTGCGTGCGTAGAAAAGCCGACTTTTCACCGTGGCTTTTGGGATACCTATCCTTTCACTGACCTCAGCAACCGAACAGTCGTGATAATAAAATAGATCCAGCATTCTGCGATGCGCTGGCGAAAGCTCCGCAAGACAGGCTTGCAACATTCTGCTGGTTTCTTTTCGATTAAGTGCCATCTCAGGCGTGTCGCTCGTATCTACGACTTCGGACAAATTCAACTCATCCAAATTCTGATACGTCGGGCGACGGATCGCGTTGATTGCCTTGAACCGAGCGATCGAGAGCAACCATGTCGAGACGCGGGACCGATACTCGAACCGATGCGCAAAGCGCCAAACGTCAAGAAACACCTGGCTCACGATATCCTGTGCCAGATCGTGGCTATGAACGATCCGAAGGATGAAGCGAAAAACCCGCTGTTGATGACGTAGAAAGATCATGTGCATCGCGGATGCATCGCCGCGCGCGACATTTTGCAGGAGCATTTGGTCGTAGCCGTCATCGGACGCGACTTGGCCCGCAATCCGCCAATCCAGGACACGTCTACTCTTGCGAGACGAAACGTTGGTTTTCCCGCCAGCCTCTGTCGATCGTGGTGTTGATTCATGAGCAGAGCGACGACTCGCCGGGGCATCGGTGGAAATGATGCGAAGCCGCTCAACATTCGTCTTATAGAAATCCCATGATGGTTTCGCTATCGCCGTTTCTTGCAAGGGCATGATCCTCTCCGCTGAGTTCGCGAGCTCTGCAAGAATGCGCTGTCTGAAATGGTCAAACCATTCCGGCAACGGCTTGTCGTTCTGCGTTCAAGGTCTCGGAAGAAGTATCCGAAAGCATTGGAGACGGCATTGCGTTGGTATCTCAAAGCCAACGCGATCATAGTCTTTTCGCGTCATCTGATGTGGTGGGGTTCACCACAATGACGACTGAGTATCTCGTTTCGCCCTGCGCAACCTCTTCCGAGGGATAGGTTAAATCACCCTCAGATCCAGCGCCGCCATGCCTACGTGCAATATCGTTTCGCGATGCAGGCCACCATCCTTGAAAGCACTCACAGAGGCTGCACATTCGCGCGAACGGCGCTGGGCGCCGTGGATGCGTCGGCCTCAAACCGGTTCGGACCGCCAAGGCCTCGTCACGCAGATATCTGCGGTGGCCAGCGCAACACGGAGACTCGGAATGGTAACTCGCAACTCCTTCAGACAGCTTGCAGGCATCTCTCGAAGGAAAATTCTCACAACCGCGATGCTGTACGCGACATCGCTGACCATCCGCTCATCATCAGCCGCTGGCGAGAGCGGCACAGCGTCAACCCATATGGCAACAGGAGACGGTCCCATGACATCGGTCAACACTCAAGACTCCGTTCAAATCTTCTACAAGGACTGGGGCCCGAAAACGGCGCAACCGATTGTCTTTCATCACGGTTGGCCGCTCAGCTCCGACGATTGGGACAACCAGATGCTCTTCTTTGTCAGGAAGGGATACCGTGTCATCGCCCATGATCGCCGTGGGCACGGCCGATCGTCGCAGGTGCGCGATGGCCACGACATGGATCACTACGCTTCCGACGTGGCGGCGGTGATTGAGCATCTCGATCTTCGTAATGCCATCCACATCGGTCATTCCACCGGTGGCGGCGAAG
>DASZZA010000442.1:0-5319 GCA_035545135.1 Lacipirellulaceae bacterium
GGGTGTTCGAGGGTCTGGCGGACCAGTTCGCGCAACAATTGATCCCCGCGGCAACCATGCCGTAGACACGTCCGATGAGGCCTGTTTCGCGAGGGCTGTGCGGCATCCAGTTTCAGGTGCTCCAGCACCGCACGTTCGACCGGCAGACCTGGTTTTACCGTGGCGCGCTCTGGCGCGGCATTCCGCGCTGGGCCGGCTACTCACTCGGTTTCGAAATCGTCGGCCGGTACCTGGCACTCACCCGGCAACGCACATCGGACATCCACGCCATGCCGGCCGCCGTCGTGCTGAAAACCGTCTCCGCCTCGCGTCCCTTTGCGTTCACTCGTGCTTCGTGATTTCTGCTCGTCCCTGACCCGCTGTAGCCGCGGGTTCACGCCGCGAACCGCGGACCAACTTGTCACGTAATACGTGACAAAGACCAGGGCATCTCTCGAGGGGATTGTCACGTATTACGTGACAAACTCCACCGGTCGAAAACATCGACGCCTGGCATGAATTCGTCCGTGCGCGCGCCGCGCTCGATGCCGAGCAATGTCAGGTGAGCCCGGCGGCAATACACGTCAGCCCAGCGCCGCTCCCCGCCGCATCGTTGCGCACGCCGATTGCACAATACGTGTCAGGCTGGACAGCCTCCGTGGGAATTGAAATGGTCAAGATGCTATGACTACTCCAAAGGTTCCAGCCAACTGGGAGAAGTGGTGCAAAACAGGTGTTCACGGGCACGGCGCACGGAAGAAGAAAGCCGTTCTGAAGTGCCTGGTGAGCGGCCAGATTCGCGGCTATTTTAGCGACATCGTGCTGCGGCCTGATCTCGCAAACACGGACTCAATGTATCCGTCACTGGAACATCTGGCCGACCCGAAGAATCACGCCGAGACTGTGGTCGAGGCGCGGATCATCAATGACATGAAGTCCCATTTGACCGAGACCGAGTTCTGGAGGGTCATTGAGCACCTCTTTGTCGTCGGTCTGGAGAAGAAGAAGATTATTGCTCCGTTCGGGAAGAAACTGCCCAAGGGATGGAGCCCGCAAAGACACTACAAGGCAGCAACTAAATCGCCATTACCGGCATCGGTCATCGCAAGCACCGAACTAGTGACCCCAGCACCTGAGATGGAACCACCGATACAGTGAGGCGCGGGTTCGGAATCGGTTGGCATCAGTCCACGACGGCGGAAGACCCGTGCCCCTTCGAATCAGCGCCGGTCGAAGACGCGGCGCCACCTCCGCGTTCTCCGCGGCTCCGCGTGAGACGGGATCGTGCTCGGATCTTTGCGTGTTCTTCGCCGCGACTCAGGTCGCGGCGCCGCAGCACTTCTTGTACTTCTTGCCGCTGCCGCAGGGACACGGGTCGTTGCGGCCGGGCTTCGGCTTTTCGTACCTGACCGTGTGCCCCACCGGCTCGCGCTGGCCGGTGTACACCCAGCGGCCGTTCTCCCGGCCGAAGGTGGCGATTTCCACATGGTCCTGCACATCGTCTCCCCTCCGGAACTTCGCTGAGAACTCCACGACGCCCTCCTGGTCCGCAGGACCGCCGGCCTCCGTGTGCAGGATGGTCAGCCCCAGCCATTCCGATTTCTCCGCCCAGTCCTTCGCCTTTTCGTCCGAGTAATCCTTGCGCTGCTCGGCCGAGAGCGAGCGTCCGAGATGGTCGTAGGCGTGTTTCACGTAGGCGGTGTACCGCGACCGCATGAGACTCTCGGCGGTTTCCGCGGGCGCGCCGGCCAGGATCGGCTCGCAACACACCGCAAACTCACGGCCGGAGCCGCAGGGACAGCTATTCATGCCCCGAGTCTATCCGGTGGACCCGACGGCGGCGCAAGTCTGCGCTTCAGCCGAAAAGCCAGCCCGACGGAAATCATGCTTTCCTGCTTACCTCGGTTGATTTGGGGCCCGCAGGCACCCTCCTCCGGCCAGACGCTTACGGTATCCCGGCGTGTCACCGCGGATGACCGAGGTGGCCGGGTGTCCCTGTCAATAGGCGGTCGTGACCTCATCGCATCGGATCGTCCCCCGACGCGGATTCACGGGCTTTGCTCACCGATTGCCTCGAGCGGCCGAGTTGTATTACTTCGCCGCCCAATCCCGTGCCGACCCCGACTTTCATCCGTTTCCGGCCGACCCGGCTGCTCGTGGCGGTGCTGATTTGCGGCTGCGTGTTCGTGGCGGCGGGCGCGGGGTCCATCCCGTCCGCGGTGGCTGCCGAACCCGCGTTCGGCGTCGGTGCGACCTTCGACACGCTGCAAGCCGGTTCGAAGACCTACCGGCACGTCCAGGTGCGCTCGGTCAATGCCCGGACGATCACGATCACGTACGCGGGTGGCATGGCGTCCGTGCACCTGCGCGACTTGTCGCCCGAGCTGCGGGCCGCGTTTGGCTACGATCCGCGGGCCGATGCCACGGCCGAAGCAGCACTGGACGCGGCCGAACGTCGCACCGAACAGAAGGAGCGCACGGAGGCCGCGGCGGCACCCTCCCTCGTTCCCGCGGTCGGGTCGTCGGGCAGCTCGGAGTTCGACCGGCTGCTGCTCAGCTTCACCCACCCGCCGACGATTCGACCGGGTGTCGACCTGCGGCCGCGGTTCTTCGCGCTGGGTCTCAACGTGAAGAACCAGGGGCCGCGCCCCAGTTGTGCCGTGTTCGCGATCGTGAGCGTCCTGGAATTTGAAAACGCCCGGCTCACCGGACGACCGGAGCGGTTTTCGGAGGAATATCTGATTTGGGCGACCTGCAAGACCCTGGACCGAGTTTCCCGCGACCCCAACGACGCGACGACCGGCAACGGGCAGCCGGGCGAACCGGCCGATCCGGTCGACGAGGGTTTCTCGCTTTCGGAAGTCGTGACGGCGCTTCGCGCGTATGGCGTGCCGCTGCTCGCGGCCATGCCGTACACGGGCGGCCGCGCGTCGGACATCAAGCCGACTCCCGAGCTGATCGCGGAGGCTCATTCCCATCGGCGCGTGTCGGTCTTTGCCCTGCCGGGCCGCGACAACGACGCCCGCCTCGCCAACCTGGTGCATGCGCTCAATGCCGGCGTCCCGGTGGCCGTGGGCATGAAGTGGCCCCAGTATCGCACCATTCGCACCGGATACCTGAGCGAGCAGCAGCCGCTTCCCGGGGCGAGCCACGCGGTGACCATCGTGGGCTATGAAAACAAGACGGGCCGCATCGCCGACACGGTGTTCATCTTCAAGAATTCGTGGAGCGCACACTGGGGTGCGGCGGGCTACGGCTACGTCACCTACGGCTACCTGGCCCGGAATCTCGACGACACCGCGCTGCTCGAGGTCGAACCCGGCGCCGGGTAATCCGCCCCCGCGGTGGACCTGACGAAAAGCAGCGCTCGCAGACAGTCGTGAAGCGCCCCGGCGACGCTTCCCGGGTCAACCCGTTTCCGACCCCCTCAAGGCCTGGCCGTCGGACGGAACCGGACGGGCGGGGACCTCGGACAATTCGGGACACGTGGACGGGCCCGTGCGGCAGACGGCTAGCAGTATCCCGATTGCCGCCGCCGGTGACCGACGGATCCGATGTGTCCGTGTAAATAGTACAGCAGCGACACCGTCGGATCGCCTCCACCCAAACCTATAAAGCGGCTATGGGTAACGTGCACACGTCTTTTGAGTCCGATGCTCGAAGCCAGTACCTTGACACTAGCGTACGAGTTTGGGACGTTTCAGTGCATCGATCCAACCTCTCAGTATCCGGTCTAGCACTTCTAGACTCGACCTACTGCCACGCGGACCGACTTGTTAGTTCTATCCCCATTAACATGACACCAGCGACACTACCTGACGATCCAATTCGCCCGATTCGCCGCGAAAGCCTCATAGAAGGTCTGTTGTTCGAAGCGGAGAAGAACCCTGTGGTAATCGTCAACGGACCTTCGAACGTCGGCAAAACCACACTGCTTCTTCAATTCTATCAAGAGCACATTAGCAATACGATAACTACATTCCTAAACAGCACGAGCCCCTGGGGCTACGAATTCGAATACATAGTAGACGACCTGTGTCGACAAGCCGATGCACTCATTAATGCCCCGCGTAAAGAGCCTTCAATCGAAACGGATGTTCCAACAACGAAATGGCGCAACGCCGTGGCATCGCTCAGCAGAATTAAAAATCCACCGCACTCGGCCATATTCTTTATACTTGATGGACTCGATAATTTACCCGATTCCGAAGAATCAACCGCC
This sequence comes from Lacipirellulaceae bacterium, assembly GCA_035545135.1. Lineage (GTDB taxonomy): Bacteria > Planctomycetota > Planctomycetia > Pirellulales > Lacipirellulaceae > JABDGM01. The sequence continues at coordinate 4,202 of DASZZA010000442.1, forward strand.
AAAGCGCTCTTTAGTTTATTGCCATTAGGGCGACGAGGCTTCCGATTCCTGATTTCGGGATCACGGGCCGCTAAGTACCTCAATAGCAACTCTCCCAAGTGCTACGGGGAATTCTCGGTTACCGGCTTCACGCAAGAAGAGGCGTCGACGTACCTCAACGACCTTCTTCCAGTCGATGAAGTCAAAAAGCTTTATGCACTCTCAAAGCTACCGGGGTACTTCGCAAACGTCCGGCCGATCATCCAGGCGCAAGGCAAATTGCCTGATCCTCCACTATCCACGGTTCAAAAAGTTTACGAGTATGAGTGGGAGAAAATCGGAGGAGACTCACAGACCGAGCGCCTCCTTGCGTATCTCGCGTTCACGAAAAGCACACCTTCATGCGTAACGGCCGCAAAGTTTCTTTCAATTTCTCCGCCCGAGGTTGAAGCGCTCATTACGCGAACAGCGTTCATTGATCTACGCGGCGACATTATCTGCTTCAAGCACGACTCTGTCGCGGCCTTTTGCAGGGGCAAGGTCAAACACCTAGAACAACAGGTTGTAGACAGACTCATAGAGGGTTTTCTTCACAATAGCACAACCGACGAGGGCGTAAGCCAACTTCCCGAGCTCTTCGCTCAAGCGGGGCGCTATGATGAACTCTTAGCGTATATGGATGACGCATATCTCGTAAACGCACTGCGGCAGAGACGAGCCGCGCGTTTCATTCAAGAGAAGGCGTTGATCGGTCTCAAAGCAGCAGTTAAGCGTGAAAACTCGGAGCAGGTGATTCGATTCGGCCTACAAGGCGCGAATCTGGACGAGCTCTATTTTGACGACCATTGGGCTCCTCGCATTCAAGCGTTCATAAGCATCGGCGCCTTACCGCGGGCATTTGAGATCGCGCGATCATTCACTCTGCCGGAGGATAGGTTACAGGCATTGTGCCACATAGCGATCGAACAAAAGGAGCTCAATGGGAGGGCCGAGGAAACACTCCTCGATGAAATTACAAGAGAATACGCGCTACTAGATAAAGAACATCTCGGCGAACGCGCATACGATATAGCGACAGACTTAGTCAAACTTCTACCGAAGCTCGCTCTAGAGCTCATTCGCCGCCAAAGCGCCGATAC
>DASZZA010000443.1:0-14142 GCA_035545135.1 Lacipirellulaceae bacterium
AGCGCCCACAGCTCCGTCTTGGTTGTAATCTCCAGGCAAGCCGACGACAGCATAATTGCCAAAGTCGACGTTCTTAACGTTTCGGTGGCTATCGGGTGGCACGTTGTTAAAATCGTCGACGGCCGAAACGTTTACGGTCCACCCGGAATCGGCCCACGTGGCGGCGGGAATGCTGGTCGTCGCGGGCGGCACTTGGGTGGAGCCGGGTGGTAAATCCTCGCGCACGACGTACTGGCCGGCGACGAGATTATCGAATTCGTAGTAACCGTCATCGTCGGCGACGCGGTACAGTTCGCCCGTGGTGATGCTTAGCGACCAGCTGTTGAGTGTCCCTTGATCGGCATGGGCAGTATCGGACACGACGAGCGTCCAGATGCCATTTGCATCGTCGCCATTGAAATCGCTGAGCAGGCCTTCGGGCCGCCAAGTGCCGGTGTACGGCAAATCGTCGAAGCCGATCGTGGAAATCGAGCGGGCGGCGTCGTCAGAGAGTGTGAGATCGTGAAAGTCGTTGTACTGCCCGCCGACGTTCATAAACAGTTCGACCGAGCGGCCCGAAGGGCTCTTCAAATATGCTGTCAGGTCGCCGACGAAGCTATGGGTGATGTCGAGCGTAACCTGGACGTTGAAGACGGTGCCCGGCGAATCGACTGTCACCTGCGACGTCGTGGTTTTGAAGTCGAGGATCGGCTTGGGTAAATCGGTGGCGGCGAGGACCGTCGGTGTGCTTGCGATATCTCGGATTCCGTTGTGATTGGAATCGATGTAGGCGATCGAACCAGGCAGGCCCAACTCACCGTCGTCCTGCGCGCCGTTTTGATTCGCGTCGTCGAAGATGATTCCTTGGATCGAACCTCGCTTGGCGACGGGAATCCAATTGCCGATGTCGATATTCTCCAGATCGACACCGGAGGGTACCGTGACCGGCGGCGGCGCCCAAGTTTGCTGCCAGCCGTCGGCGGCTTGTTCCGGCGTTTTGTCTTCGCGCACGTAATACAAGCCCGGAGGCAGATTGGTGAATGTGTAGTTGCCGTTGGCGTCGGTTGTCTGCACGGGCTCCAAATACTGTGTGATGCCCTTCAGCTTAATCGTTAGCGACCAGCTATTGAGAACGCCCTGATCGCCGAACGAGTCGTCCATGATCTCCAGCTTCCACGCGCCAAAGGCGTTCTCGCCGTTGAAAGCGCTCAGTGGCTCCTGCGGTTGGAAGCTGCCCGTGTAGGGCGCTACACCCGACGTGATGGAAATGAGCGCCTGGTCGTCGAGCACGGTGTTGTGGAAATCAACACCGTTGGGCCCAACGTTGGCAAAGAGCAGTACGCTCGTGCCGGAGGGGCTGATAAGCGTAACGTGCAAGTCGGAATCGTAAGTATGAGAGATATCGAGCGTGACGTTCACGTCGAGGATCTGTCCGACGTCGGAGAAATCCAATTCGCTTTTTACGGTGGTGTTGTCCGCAATTGTCTGCGGCACATCGGGCGACGCCTGCGTGACCGTCTGATCTTCGGAGGTAGTTTTGTCAAGCTGGCCATTGTTGTTGAGGTCGAGATAAACGAGCCAGCCAGGCAAGCCTTCCTCGCCACTGTCCTTCGATTGATTGCCGTTTACGTCGTTCCATACTTGGCCGGAAATCGTGCCGACCTTGGTGGGCGAAATGGCCAGACCGGCCAAACCGATCGGAGATCCGTTTGCGCCGTTGACCGTGATTGAGATTTGGCCCGACGCGTCGGCAACGACGAAAATCGACAGCGAGGAAAGTTCGTCCGTAGTTGGGTTGTTGCCGTTGACCACAAGGCCGTCGGCTCCGATGTCTTGAGTGAAATGGAAGACTTGCGCCACGCCATTCCACGTACCGCCGGTCACCGTTACGTCGTTTTGTACATCCGTACTGGAAGTACCGAAGACGTAGACTTGATAAACGCCCGACGGAGTAAGGTTGCTCCAAGTGAACGTAAGTGTTTCGTCTTGCGCATCGATGTATCCGTCCAGCCCGTCGAGCGCGGGATTATGGCGGGGAATATCACCGCCGTCGAGCGGGCCCCCAGAAACGGTATCGATCGAAGTGCCGGTCGTGCTGATCTCCAACTGGTACGGCACCGACCGGCCAGATTCGCTGATAAGATTCTTCAGCGTGTCGTCCGGTCCGCCCCCCGTATATTGATTCCAATTCGCGGGGCTCGATCCACCCGTGTGGTCAAAATCGACGCCGACGAGCAGGTCTTTGGATATGTGGCCGCTGATGCTGTAATAGCCGAGGCTGCCATAATTGGAGTAACCATAATCGGAGTTATCAGGGGACAGCGGGAGGGGTGTGAATACCTCGACCATCTTCATGGGGTCGCTGGGGTCGGGCATTTCCTCGTAGTACCCAGTCGTGTTGTTATCGACATAACGGACGACTGGTCCCGGATGGACGCTACTATCGGGCAACGGATTAGCATGTTGCATCGATAGCATTGGATCGGCTTGCGCCATGAGCCAATTTTCATCGGTCCCATCGAGATACGTCACTGGCCTGCTTCCACCTTCGACGGAGAGATAATAAGTGCCCGGCGCCAGGATCAACTTGTTGATGCCAGTCCACGAGCCGTCTGGGGTTGGATCTATTGAGACAGTCCCATAGATGTCCCCGTTGCTGGGATCGGTATAGCTTAGGGGATTCCCGCCTGAATCCGTGGCAAGTTGGACCTGCCAACCGGCCGTGGTGTCGGGATTTCCGTTGCTGAATGTGTTGAAGACGGTATCGCTGCCAGCCGCAAGGTCGCTCCAGGGATTGCTGGTTGCGATGACGGTGCCGGACGAATTGTAGATCTTCGCTAGAATGTCCAGCGATTCAGACCCGCCATAATTTGCAAGGTCGCGGAATGGATTGATATTCAGATCAAGTACTTGGCCCAAATTGTCGACCGTGAACGAGAAGTAATCCTGATCGGTGTTTTGCTCAACAATGCCATCGCCGCTCAAGTCATCAAAGGTCAACGGAGAAGTGGCGTCTGGAACGACCGTCAATTCGTCGACAACCGTTGTGGTTTCAGGGCTATTGGCGTGGTCGTCCGCCCGGTAAGTGACGCCGTTGTTGCCGCCCGTAATAACGGCAAGGTCGTCCTGATTGTTGTCGGAGTTGAAGTAGTCTCCCTTGCTCCACTGCGCGACCGCGATGCCCGGCCCAGTCTGACCCATGATTGAGATCCAGCTCGCGTCCGGCGACCAATACTGATTTCCAATCGGATCAAACATGCTTACGTCGTCGCTCAGCGCCTGACCGGTGAAGTAGGTGTCGTGTATCGACTTGATGGCTGGCGGAGACTGGCCGATGTCGGAGTAATAGCGATATTGGCCATCCGTTCTTAACCCCAGCGACGTTCCCGTTTCGAAAGCAACACCCAGTCCGAGAGAAACCGGATCCCCGTCATACTGCGCGGAAAACAGAAAGGAGGGATTTTCTTTATCGAGGGTGCGGAACTGATCCGCGGATTTGCCGCCGTCTGAAGCGCTTCCGCCGCCGGGAACATACCAATGCTGATTGCTGTCACCGATCAGCACACGCATGCCCCACGTTGTATCGCCGTTGCCCGAATCAAACAAAGCTCCCGGATCGGCAACCGTGGGATCCTCGGTCGTCACGTCGATATTAAATGGGCGGAGCAGTTCAGAAGCTTGTTCCCAAACGTCTTGAATGATTTGCCATTCAAACAGTCCGGATGTGGGGTCAATCCCGTTAAAATTGGTTGGATCGCCGTCCAAGTCGAAAGGCAGCGCGTTGATGGGCGCGCCATGCGTGTATGTTGAATTCCAAGGTGTGTCGCTCACAACTTGGCCGTCAAAGTCCAAGTAAACTTTTAACGGAGATGCCGGATCGCTGTGAAGTAAGAATGTATCCGACTGGATACCCGAGGCAATGGGCGGAACCGGAGTTAGGGCTAGCATACAGCGTTCTTCAAGCTGTTCGACCCAGAACTGGCGGCGATGGAGAAGGCGACTCTCCCGCCGGCTCTTCTTTCGAGAACGGGAGAAACTGCCACCAAGTGCCAATGTTTGATACCGTCGTCGCTCCATACCGCCTCTGTTCCTCGGAGACTCATTAGGTGCCGCAAGCAAAGAATAGCCGCTAGTTTAGCTGGAAAAAAAGCACCCTGCAAGCAAAATGGGAGCGTCGGCGAAGATCGCTTCGCGGCCCTGGGGCCGACTTTCTTGGTTGAACCGGGCTCTCACAAGCTCCGTAATCTTAAGCAGAATACGGCATTGTCATGTGCCGTACCGCGGGCCGGACAACGGCGTTCTGTGGGCGGCCAGGTATTCCTCGACGCCACTTGCGAGTCCCGCGTTACACGCGATCTTCAGCCGTTGCTGGGCACCGATGCACGCCGGCAATTTCTCACGGAGGGTCTGATGTTCAAACGTGCAGTCATTACACTTACCGAATTGACTCTTTGGCTCGTTGTGCTTGCTGTACTCTTGAGCCGATGACTTCGGCAACGTACGGGCGCACCATTAGGTGGCCGCCTCGAAAAAGGAACCGGTTTCCCGAAACCTGGGACTTTACACTTGCGTCTTCAAAACCGCCGCGGCATAATAGCGCCATGCACGGCACGTTTTGCTATTACTTCTGGTTTACGTTTACCCGCCTGGGTAGCGGGACCGGAGGTCGTGCGTAAGCGACTAGAATTGAAACTAACCGGCACCCCGAGACCCAGACGACCTGGCTCTCGGGGTTTTTTGTTTCAAGGCGTAAGTCGTAAGTCGGTAGTGCAAAGTCACCAAGTAATGCTTTTCCACTTACGACTAACGACTTACTACTTACACCTATCCGCAGGAGCCCTCCCATGATCGTCGTCATGCGGCGTGATGCCAAACCACAGGACATTGAACATATGATCCAGCAAGTCGAGTCGCTCGGTCTGAAGCCGCACGTGCTGCGTGGCACCGAGCGCACAGTCATTGCGGCGATTGGCGACGAGCGCGCGGCGGCCGGGGTCGGTGTATTGGAAAGCGGACCCGGCGTCGACGAGGTGTTGCCGGTACTTGCGCCGTACAAGATTGCGAGCATCGAAACCAAATCGGAGCCAACCGTCATCCGCCGCGGCAGCCTTACGATGGGCGGTGGACGTTTAGGTGTGATTGCTGGTCCTTGCTCCGTCGAAAGCGAAGAACAGATTGTTAGCACGGCGCGGGCCATCAAAGCGGCGGGCGCCACGGCGTTGCGCGGCGGGGCGTTCAAACCACGGACCAGCCCCTACAGTTTTCAGGGGCTCAAAGATGAAGGTCTGCGAATGCTGGCGGCGGCTCGGGCCGAAACGGGCCTCGCCGTCGTGACGGAAGTTGTGGCCGCCGAGGATATCGAGCTCGTGTGCGAATACGCCGACGTGCTTCAGATTGGCGCGCGCAACATGCAGAATTATCGGCTACTTGAAGCCGTCGGGTGCACGGATCGCCCAGTGCTTCTTAAGCGCGGACCGAGCGCAACGGTCGAAGAGCTGCTTCTCGCCGCTGAATACATTCTCGACGGCGGCAATCAGGAGGTGATGCTTTGCGAACGTGGCATTCGCACGTTCGAAGCGCACACGCGCTTCACGCTGCCGCTCGCGACGGTGCCTTACCTGCACGGCAAGACGCACTTGCCGGTGGTGGTCGATCCGAGCCATGGCACCGGCCATACGCCGTTGGTGGCCGCGATGGCCCGGGCCGCAATTGCCGCCGGGGCCGATGGTATTATCGTGGAAGTTCATCCCAACCCGGAGAAGGCGCTCAGCGATGGGTATCAGTCGCTTACGCTCGAGCAGTTCGCTGAAATGATGGATTCCTGTCGCAGGATTGCCAGCGCGATGGAAATTACCATGTAGAGAATTCGCTCATACTCAACCGGATGAATGCAAAATAGTTCTGTCGAGCGCAGAGTTTCGTTATCGCTGTCTTGGCTTATTAGCGATGAGCAGAATTACACGTTGCAAATGCGGAATCCCTGCGCTAGCGAGTCCAACGGTTCGCGAGCGGGAACGAACTCTTGGGCCAAATAGCCGGTGAAGCCGGTGTCGAGAATGGCTCGTACCACGGCCGGATAGTAGAGTTCCTGCGTTTCGTCGATTTCGTGGCGGCCGGGCACGCCGCCCGTGTGGAAATGGGCGAGGTATTCGTGGTTGTCGCGGATGGTGCGGATCACGTCGCCTTCCATGATCTGCATGTGGTAGATGTCGTAGAGCAGCTTGAACCGCGGCGAACCGACCGTCTTCACGAGCTTAACGCCCCATGCCGTGTGGTCGCACATGTAGTCGTGGTGGTCCACCTTGCTATTGAGGAGCTCCATGCAGAGCATCACGTTCTTCTTTTCTGCGAAGCCGACGACCTTCTTGATTCCCTCGGCACAATTGGCCAGTCCCTCTTCGTCGGACATGCCGCGCCGGTTGCCGGAAAAGAAAATCACGTTCGGCAGCTTGTGGTCGGCGGCGAAATCAACGTGCTCGCGCACCGATTTCACCAACCGGGCGTGATTCTCTTTCCGATTGAAGCCGTCGGGAATCGTACAGGCGCCGCTGAGCATCGCGCAAGTGAGGCCGAGCGGCTCGATCGCTTTGTACTGATCGGGCGTCAACAGCTCGACCGACTGGAATCCAATGCGCTTCGCCGCAAGGGCCAGCTTCTCGAGCGGAATCTTGCCATAACACCACCGGCAAACCGATTGCTTGATGTGTCCGCCGTCGTGGCGGCTGCCCTGGGTCGCCGCTTCCGCATGGACGCGGCGCATCGGCCCAGCCACAGCCGCCAGCACCCCCGCCCCAGCCGCCTTCATTGCACTCCGCCGATCGAACCGTATTGAAGCCGCCATGATCCGCTCCCATACAACCTACAAGAAATAGAGAATTCGACTTAACACCACTTCTAACACGCTGCGCACGAGAAAAACAGTGCCAAAGCGCTAATGGTCGGTGACGACAAGAAGTGTGAGTGGCATGTTCTCGCGAAGCGCGAGATGCCCACACCGGCGAAAGTGACGACTGCTTCGCGCGAGCATATCAGAACGAGTGGCGGCGTCTCGCCGATAAAGCACAGAATTCTAACAAGACCGATTTCAAGGCCCCTCACCCCGGCCCTCTCCCAAAGGGAGAGGTGGTTGTTAGCGCGCCAAGTCGTCGCGAAATACCATGTATGCGCGGCCAACGGGCGGGTGAGGAACGCGTCGCGAACAACAATCGCGGGCCGAGCCGCGGCCGTTGTTCATGAAGACATTCTGCGATCAGATCGCGCGGGTTTATTGGCGTTTCGCACCGTCGAATCGTCCGCTCAGATAGCGGTGCACGACCGGCGAGGCAAGCACGATCAGCCGGCCGCTTGGTTCGTCGACCGCCAACTGCAACGTGTTCGTGGCGCCCTGCTTGCCGGCATGTGTCCCGATTTCCTTTTGGAGCGCATCGATGAGCGATTGGTCACTCGTAAACTGGGCCCGCAATTTGGGTGGCACTTGGTAGAACTCGATGCGATGGATTTTCTCGAGCGCGGTGAGGGTCGTGATTTGAATGGTTTCACCGTCGACGGCCCACCAGGCGAGGCCGAGGGGCTCCAGGATGCCGTCGAGGGCGTCGGCCCATGCGTGGTCGATCGCGGAGCAGGCGATGGGGGTTGCGGGGCTAAGGTCCGCCTCGGTCAGCGCTGCCCAATCGACGAGGATTGTCACGTTGCTCATTGCTTGCCATTGGTGAACCACATTGGCCAGACGGGTTCCATCGAGAAAGGTGAAAGTCGTGTGTTCACTGAGCTTTGGCGCCAACCGCTCGTACGGTGACTTAGCGGTCAAGAGCGCCGGCGGATATTTACTGCGAGTCGATAAGCCTCGAGCAAGCCGCAAACGTTCGCAAAAGATCACGATCTGCCGGCTCACGGAGTCGGATTGCTGAATGTGCAGCGTTGTGCCGTTGACTTCGATGTGGCCCGTGCCACCGGCCGATTCCCAGGTCGCCGGGGCAACGAAGCGCTCGATCAACTTGCCGATCGCGGCGGCGTTGTTGTTTCCGGCCAAGTCTTTAACATCGTAGTTCGTCGATCGGGGCATATCCGCCTTGGGCAAAATGACGCGAACTTGAACACCCAATTCCGCAACATCGAGCCGCCGTTGCGCGACGGCTTTTCTCAGTATCTGTTCCAGGGTCGTCCCCTGCTCGTTCACGGTGACGGTTGAGCGCGGAGAAAGCCCGGCTTGTTCCAGTGCGATTGGGTCGAGCGTAATACCGCAGCCCGAGATGTCGGAGAGCGTTTCGACGAGCCGCGCGATTGGCATTTCGCTTACCTGAAATGCACTCAGGCGAATGGCCAATTGGTGCGGCAGCTTTTGAAGCGGCGCGCGATCAGCCGCCGGTTGGTCTCGGCGGACCATTATTGTACGATTGGCGGTCTGCGATGCTGGTTGAGCAGCCGGCGGCAGTCCCGGCGGAGCCGTTTCTTTGACACCATTGCTACCCGCTGATGCGATCGGATTGGCAGGCGGATGGTCGGCGCCGAGGGGGGTGCTGGCCTGGTTTGGAATGGAATCGGACGACGCTGCGGCTTCATTGATCCAATTGGTGGTCGCGCCGAGTCGATCCGGGTCGAACGTCAGTGGATCGAACTTCAACACAGGCGAGTGTTTGGTCTCCTGCGCCGGCGACAGACCTGGATTCGGCGGCTGGACAGTCGCCGCCGGCGCTGCAGATACAGCGACTGTTTTCGTGCTCGGCGGAGTAACCGTACTCGGGGGCTGCGTTTTCGTTTTCGTTGGCGGCTGCAAACGGGATGGCTGAGTGTTCGCGGCGCCGTTACTCGGCGCGTCACCGGCCGTTGCCACGTTGGCGGCAAGTGGATGCTTAGCTGTATCGAGAGTTGCCTCTTCGTAATTCGCCGGACGCTGCGTTACGTGTGAAGGATTCGCCGCTTGATGACCGGTTGCGGGAAGTTCTGCATGCTCAACCGGCGGTGCTGTCTGTGGCGACTTCGGCGGAGCGGCTGATTGGTTTGCGTTTGCAACAACAGTCGGCGGCGGCAACTTACGTGCGTTGTCGCCGCTGCTCGGCCACATCACCCATGCGAAGCCGGCCAAAAGAAATGCGGCCGCTGTGCCACCCACCGCCCAAAGCACGACCGGGAAACCAGTTTCCGCGGCGGCATTTGCCGGCAGCAGTGGCTGGGCGGATTCGACCTCCGGGGCCGGTGGCGCCGTCGATAGGTCGGCGATTGCGGTGGCCGGGATGATAACGCTCGCGGTGGCCGTCAGCGCGGGTGTCGATTCGACGGGCAGTGCGGGTGCGTCGCCAGTCGTCGCCGGAGCGTCCGCTTGCCATCCCGGCGGCGGCATGACGTGAACCATGCTGCCGCACTTCGGACATGCGTGGATTTCACCAACCACTTCGGGGCTGCGAATCTTCAGCCGCGAGTGACAGGTTTCGCAAATGATTCGGAATGGTTCCATCGCGGCGAGTGAATTGTAGATTGCCGACTTTGGATTGGGGGTTGAGCAATTGGTTTAGCGTCGGCGGCAACGCCGAATTCACTTCCGACGTTTGTTGGCGTTGAGAGAAGCGGCGCGAGTTTCGGCCTGGCGGCCGACGCTAAACTGCTCGTTTCACCCGAATGCCCAAGGCCGAAATCGCGGGCGCTGCTCGATTTTATTGCCTCCTCCATCATACCATGTTGCGGCGTGGCCGGATTTCAGGGCTTTGCGGCTCGAAACGCCGGCGGCAGCTCGTCGTGCCGCTCGGCCGCCCGTGCACGTGTGGTGATGACGATTTGCTCGGTTCTGTCCGGTTTTTGTTCGATGACGTAGACAAGTTTTTGCCGGATGTCGTTGCCGCTTGTGGCCGATTTGTCCGGGTTTGCGAGCCGCAGGATTTGCACCAGGATCTCTTCCGCCGGCTTGTTCGACAGGTCGATGCCGAACGATTGATTCTTCGTGATGCCGTCGGCCTGCAGATCGGGGCCGCGGATAACGATCGGCACCTCGATATCTTGCGACAATTGCTCGAGGGCGGCTTCCAGCGTGTCCTTGGTAAAGCGTAGCGACGTTACCTTGCGCAATCGCGCGCGAATGCTGGCTGATGTGGTTGCTGTACTCGCGTCCCCATCGGCGGCATTGTTGGCGACGAGTTGCATCGCTCCATGTTGCGACTCGGCGAGTGTCAGCTCGGCGGCCATCAGCAAGTTGTGGCCTGCAATGACTGGCAAATAACACCGCAACACGGCGTGATCCGGCGCCTGTCCGCTTCGCGTATAGGCAACGAGCGTTCGGAGCATCGCGGGGAATCGCGCCACGATCTCGCGGTCGTACGGCTGCGTGTGGAGGCTCGCCAGGTACTTTGCAAGCATATCGGGCACCTTCGCGACGCGGCCCATGAAAATTCGCGCGGCCCGTTCGGGCGAGTAATCGAGCGTGGGCGTGGCAATCAGCTCGAGAAAGAAGTCTTTCTCGTCGAGGTGCGCGCTGAGGGCGACCCCGCTGAGCTCGTCGCCCAAGAACCAGAATAGCGGCCGACGCAGTCCCGCCAACTCGCCGGCAAAGATGCTCTGCCCCTCGCTGAACAGCGAATTCGGCGCCAGGATGATCGTGGCATCGCGATCCGCATCGGTGTGCGTAAGCAATCGCTCAATATCGCGCCGCAGCGGCGGCGGATTGCCTGAGAGATCGATCACGTCGTTGATCGAGCCCTCGGGCGCGACGACCAGCAATTTCTTATCGCGCGACTTCGGCACGAAATATGCGCGACCGTTCTGCAGCCAGTAGGTCGCGCCCCCGCGACGTTTCTGGACGGCGCCGTGCAGCCGCGCATCGATGTGCTGTTGAGCGGTTTCCGTACCCGAAAGCTGGGCAACCAGCGTGACGTGCCATGTACCATCGCTTTTTAACTCGCACCCAATGAGCAATCGCCTGAGTCCCGCGGGCGAAAGCAACGCATCATCCAAGTACTTTTGCCACTGGTGTCCGATGGGCCCCGCCGCCGCGAGAAGTTTCTTTCCCTCCGGGTGATTGGCAATCGTCTGCGGCCGCAGCGCGACGATGATTTGCGCACCGGGTGACAGGTAAGCCAGATTCAACGGCTTCCCATGCGTTGGCGATATCCAAAGCGCGCGGCCGTCGTCGTCGATAAGGACTGGTGCGGAACGAGCTGCACCACGCTTTTTCTTGAGCTGAACTTTGCGCGGCTTCGGTGGAGCCGTTGCCACTTCCTTAACGGGCGGCTGGTGACGGCCCGGGTCCGCGACGTCACTGGGCGACGTTCCAAACAACGCGTGCCATCCGATCGCTATGATTGCAGCAGCGACGAGTGCGCCGCCAACGATTCGCCACCGACTTCTCTTGCGAGATTCGGAATTCGATGGGGCTTTCGCTTGCGTGGCAGGACGATTTTTCATTATCCATGTTGTCGACCGCGCTAGCTCGGTTTGTCAATCGACGGGAATATTTGCCGAAAAAAGGTGTCAGGTACCGACACGCTCGCACCGTTAGAGGCATCGGTATTGATGTCCGGTGGGTTCCGGACACCGCTTTTACCGCCTTGTACCAACGTGGCGGGCGGCCTATCATCCGCGAACAGGCCGGCAACGAGCATGGAGTGAGGAGTCGGGTGTAAGAACTCGCGCTGCATGCTCTAAAAACCTGCTCCGTGCCCCAGTTCCCTGTCCCCTGCCCCTGCTGATCACGCCATGCGTCCGTTCGAAGCCACCAAGAAGTATTTTCACCGCGCGGCTGACCAGCTAGGTCTGGCCGACAATTTTCGTACGTATCTCATCACGCCGCGACGAGAGCTGCGGGTGCAAATTCCGGTCGAAATGGACAACGGCGAGTTGCATTCGTTCATCGGGTACCGCGTTCAGCACAACCGGGCACGTGGTCCGATGAAGGGCGGCTTGCGCTACCATCCGGAAGTCGATTTGGACGAGGTGCGCAGCCTCGCCTCATTGATGACGTGGAAGACGGCGGTCGTCAATATTCCGTACGGTGGCGCGAAAGGCGGTATTGCGGTAGATATAGCCAAAGTCAGCAGGCACGAGCTCGAGCATATCACGCGGAAGTTTGTCGATGAGATTCACGTGGTGATCGGGCCAGACATCGACATTCCGGCGCCCGACATGGGAACCGATCACCGAGTGATGGCCTGGATCATGGACCAGTACGATAAGTACCACGGATTTAATCCGGGCGTCGTGACGGGTAAACCAGTCGAGTACTATGGCATCCCTGGCCGTGAGGAAGCAACCGGTCGCGGCGTTGGGCTTTTGACGCTCAAGCTGCTTGGCCGATTGGGGCGCAAAACGAAGGGCGCTCGTATCGCCATTCAGGGATTCGGCAATGTCGGCACGCACACGGCCAAGTTTCTGAGTGAAGCCGAGTGCAACGTGGTCGCCATAAGCGACTCGACTGGCGGGTATTACCGGCCTGAAGGTCTCGACATTCCCAAGGCGTTGCGCTACGCCATCGAGCATGGGCGGTCGATCGCAGGTTTTCTGAGTACGGATCAGATTACGAACGAGGAGCTCTTGGAGCTCGATGTGGACGTGCTCATTCCGGCCGCGATTGGCGGCGTGATTACGGCGGACAATGTGCGCCGGATCAAAGCGCCCGTCATCGTCGAGGCGGCGAACGGACCGATTCTTCCGGACGCGGACGACATCTTGGCAAAGGAAGGTCGAATTGTGCTGCCGGATATTCTGGCCAATGCCGGCGGTGTGACCGTGAGCTATTTTGAATGGGCGCAGAACCGCCAGTTCTACCGCTGGAACCTCGACCGTGTACGGCAGGAGCTCGATAAGACGCTCAGCACCGCGTTCGAGGAAATCTGGGAGCTGGCGCGAATGGATGAAATCTCGCTCCGCACGGCGGCCTTCATGCGCGGCATCGACCGCGTCGCCCGCGCGGCAATACTTGGAGGGATAAGTTAAACTGGTACGTCGGCGACTTTCCCGAGAAATGAATTATCGGAGGCGACCATTGGGCGTCGTAAAAGTGTACAAAGCGGGAAGCTCGGTCGAGGCCGAAGTCGTGAGTGAGATTTTGGACGAGGCCGGCATTGAATGCCGCATTGTCGGTGAGCAACTCCAATCGACGCTTGGCGTTCCCTCAATCTCGGAAATGGCAAGTATTGAAGTTCTTGTTTCAGATGCAGATAAAGCGGCAGCGCGCAAGCTTATCGACGATTGGGCCACCGTACAATTTCAGCAACGCCAGGCCGAGACAAAGCGGAAACTTCAATATGGAATGAAATGGCTGTTGATCAATTTCACACTCATCGCGTGCGTGTTCGCACTCTACCCGCTGCTAGGACCCAACTGGCATGTAGTTGCTGCGCCTCTTTTCGCTTTCATTGTGTGGGGGAATTTAATGGTGGGCGCCTACCTGCACAAACAGCGGGAGCGAATATCGTAGACCTCGGAACTAGCTGAGGGACGGGTGCGAGCGCCGACCGTTTGATATTATTTCGGTCCGTACAGGTACCATGGACCGAGCCAATAGATGAAGCTATATGCACTAAGCGTCGGCAGGCCAACAATCGCCAGCATTGCAAGTCGAACCCAGTTCCAAAAGAACCAGGCACGATCGATCGCCATAAGTTTCCAACCGACTGAGTCGTTACGCCGACTCCAACGACGCCAACAAAGTTGAATGCTTAGTATTAAGACGGCGAAGGACAAATAGAAGTATGGGTACCTGAGTAGGGCCACGATGCTTTCCCACATCGTCGCGGGTCCAGGAGTTGACGTAAATTTGATAATTCCCTTCGCCCAACTGATCATGTCCACAATTGCGGCGAATCCCAATAAGGTCAGTCCAGGTACCGACTCATGAAACGCGGGTGCAACGGAATTCTCGCTCAAATTCTCTGAATAGAGAATGTGCGGGTTATGATGTCGCGTCAGACGATACGCGCCGGCGGTGACGAGAATCCCAGTAATCACCGCGGTATCTACCCAATCGAGCCATGTACCAGGAAATCCAGCGGCAGCGAGGTCAGGAGATATACGGTGAAACTCCATGCCGTAATACCAAACGCAAAAGGAGGCGGCCAGTAATACTGTGGTAGCGAAACCAATTCCCAGCAGCAATCTTGCGCGCCGACTCCGCCACTCAATATTCTGGACCACCAAGAACACTGCTGCCAGGGAAAGTGAAATGACGACGCCGATGGTCAT
>DASZZA010000444.1:0-7070 GCA_035545135.1 Lacipirellulaceae bacterium
GGTCCACGGCGGCCGATCTAACCTGATTTTAGCCACCGCTTCATTGCATCCAAGCTGCATTTCTTGCAATAATATACCGAAAATACGCAAGCGACGCCGCGGGGTTTTGAAAGTTGCTTATCGTCGGCGGCAACGACCAATGGCGGCGGCCGTTCGGTGTCATCGCGTTTGGCGGCATGGGATTCGGCCTGGCGGCCGACGCTAATTTCACAATCCACACTATCCGCAACCCGCACCACAACCGCATCCAATCGCAATCCGTTATCTTATTCCATGCCCGCAAAACGTGCCAAAGAAATCGCGCTGGCGTTTCCCCGTGGTGCGCACCAGGAAGTGTTCATCACGGGAGTGCTGCGTTACTCGATCGAGCACGGCTGCAACTGGTCGTATATTACCTCGCCCGAATCGCTGGCGATGTCGGTGCTCGACCTGCGTGGATGGCATGGCGACGGGATCATTGCGGCACTCAACACGCCGGGCGAGGCGTCGTGCGTCAAACATTTGAACGCACCGGTCGTCAATATTTCGGGCACTCTCGCAAAGACGCCGGTGCCTCGCGTGAGCCTCGACAACGGCAAAGTTGGGCAACTGGCGGCGGAGCACTTGATGGAGCGCGGGTTCGAAGAGTTCGCCTTCTACGGCCTGCGGGATGTCGCCTATTCGGCGGTGCGACAGCAGGGATTCGAGGCAAGCCTGAAGCCGGCCGGCTTTCATAGCGTTTCACTGCTCATGCCGCCAACCTATCGCGCCAAGGGTATGCAGTGGCGCGATCAGCAGCGCAAGCTCGTGAAATGGCTCGGCGGTTTGCCCACACCTGTCGGACTGTTCGCGGTAACAGATTATCGGGCTCGACAAGTGCTCGATGCTTGCCGACAAATTGGCTTGCGCGTGCCGCAACAGGTGGCCGTAATTGGCGTCGACAACGAAGAGGTTATTTGCGTACACGTACAGCCGCAGCTCACAAGTGTAGTGCGGGACAATCATCAGGAAGGGTATCATGCGGCGGCTATCTTGGATCAGCTCATGCGTGGACGCAAGTTCGAGGCCGCGGAAGAAATGATTCCGCCGCTGGGAGTCGTTTCGCGCGAATCGACGGAAACGGTCGCTTTCAAGGATCCGCGGCTATGCGAAGCCATCCAGTACTTGAACGCTCACATCGAGGACCCCATCGGGGTGCAGGAGCTGGCTTCGCACGTGGGAGTTTCGCGACGATGGATGGAGTACGCGTTTCGCGACGCGCTGAAAGAAAGCCCCTACCAATATATTCGTCACCGCAGACTCTCATTGGCACAACAACTGTTGGAAACTGAGCCGGCGACCAAAATCTATCAGGTTGCGCAGCGAACCGGATTTACATCGGCCAAGCAGTTTTCGATGTCGTTCTACCAGGAATTCGGACAGAGCCCGCGCGAATATCAGCGCTCGCGCAATAAATAGCTCGTGCCGGCCAGCGTCGAAACGACTTATGCGTTGGATCGCGCTGCCGAGCGAACAGAGGGCGGCTACATAATTAAGCGACGGAGAGCGCCACCGCGTTGCCGGTTGTCGCGTATTCGATCTGATGCGGCAAGCCGCCGTTGTTGAGACTTCGCCGCCCCGCTTCAAGAATGGCCGAAACAAGGACCGTGTCGTCGACAGTGGCTAACCCGCCGCGAAAATCGGCCGGCGCGGCCAATCCGGTGCGAATCTGTTGAACCGCGTCGACGAACGCCTCGATACTGCGGTAACCGTAACCAGACTGGCCGGAAAAATAGCCTTGGGCATCGGGCGTGTACTTCATAAAGAGCGGGTTGGGCGACGAGAAACCACCGGCATCCGTCGCGAGCGAGTAGCCGCGATGAGCCTGATCGATTTGCACCTCACCCTTTTGGCCCAAGTAATAAAACCGTTGCTGCGAATGAACATCGCTTTTGGGAGCGATCCAACTTGCCGTATAAAACGCCGACGCGAGCGAGCCGCTCCCGATGTTCTCCCACTGCGTTCCAAGTGTGATCGTATCTTCAGCGTCGATTCCCGCCGACTTTGCCACGCCTGTCGACGCCATTGCAGTTACCGAGATGGGGCGGGCGATGTGCGATACGCTCCATACATTGAAGTCGATATGATGGGCGTTCAAATAGTAGCTGATGTCGCTCGATCGACCGGCCCAAGAGCGAAATGTTTGGAGCTGGGATTTGGGCTGGCTCATGAACGAGGAAAAGAAGCTAAACTCGCCGAGCTGGCGAATCCGATCGCGCGCGTCGGCATAGATTGGATCCCATCGCTTGTGCACCTCCATCGCCACCAATACTCCGCTGCGACTGGTGGCATCCGCGAGCGCGAGGTGCTCCTCCAGCGTTTTCACCATGGGCTTCGCGATGAGAACATGCAACCCTCGCTCCACGGCTTCCATCGCGATCCGGAAATGGGTGTCGTCGGGCGTAAACACCGTGACCATATCACCCGGTTCCATATCATCCATCGCGGCGAGATATGCTTTCGGGTCGCGCGAAACGTCATCGTCCGGAAAGCTTTGGAAGCTAACGTCGATGTCTTTGTACACCCGGGAAATGACGTTGTGCAGATGCCGCCGAATGCCCGGGAACTTACTGCCATTCGTTCCGGCCATCATGAGGCGGCCGACTTTCCCACGTCGGCGCATATCGAAGAGCGACAGCGCCACGACGCCGGCGCTCTTGTCTGAGCCACTCGCTCCGTCGTGAACGTAGCCAGTCGTATACTCGCCGGAACCGACCATCAGCACGCTAGGACGCGCCATCGACATCATCCGGCACCTCGCTCTCGAGGAAATATTGAGTTCTGATAAGCGAAGGCGCATGCATGCGCCGGCCACTTCTTTGTTATACCAAACGGCCCTACCAATGAAAGAGATGGTAAGAGCGCAAAGGCTATTTGCAAACACGATTTTGGCGACGTTTCGCGTTTGCAACCAATGTTCGTTCTACACGTTCGGTTGAGTTTCAAAACAGGTTTCATATTTGCCAATGGCGTAAAAAAAGCGGCACCCCGCGGTCAAGGCGCCGCCTGGAACTGCCCCATCGGACCGACCGCTTCACCAAGTGCGCCGCCGCAAAATCGCCAGTGCGCAACCGCCGAGCCCCAACAACAACATGGTTGCTGGTTCCGGTACGATGAATTCAACGCGGAACAGATTCGTGTCGAATTGATCGGTGGTCGTTGCCGCGCTGCTGGGCCGGAGTGCGAACGTGTCGTAAACAAAAGTCTGCGGGGTCGGATCGATCGCGGTTGCCGACACGCTCCCCACACCGTCCAGGTTTCC
Organism: Lacipirellulaceae bacterium; assembly: GCA_035545135.1. Classification (GTDB taxonomy): domain Bacteria; phylum Planctomycetota; class Planctomycetia; order Pirellulales; family Lacipirellulaceae; genus JABDGM01. The sequence goes on from DASZZA010000444.1 coordinate 3,281, forward strand.
TCCGGTCATCGTGGCGGTTACTTGCAGCTGGTTGGAAGCCAGACGCGTAAGCTCCATGACGAACGTGTAGGTGGTGTTGTCGTCGTAGCCGTGGTTGCCATTTGTGCCGCCGAAGCTGGCCAGGTTGTCGTCTTCCCACGCGCTGCTGGAGCTCAAAAGTGCAGCGCTGGATGCCGGGTTAGTTCTCTCGACCAACTCGAACGGGTTCGAATGGCCAAACGTTTCCGCCATGTTACCGAAAATGCCGTAGCCGGCGTAGGCCGCACTGCCGGGAGTGCCGTCCGACGAAATGCGCGAGGCGGATGGCGAATCGACCAGCGCGAGACGAAGGTTTTGGCTGGCGTTTGTTGCATTCACATCATGAGTCGTGAAGACCCATGTAGCACGAATCTTGTTGCCCGGAGCGGCCAGATTGACTTCGCCTCCCTCCGGCGTGAAATACGTGGTCCAACTTGAAGACGACGTACCGGTCGGCCCACCATCCATTACCATTTGCAATGGTCCACCCGGCCCGGCCGGATCGAGCGTTCCGCCGCCGCCCTGGTACCAGGCTGATTCGATGTCGCCATCCGAATCGGCGTCCGTGCCGTTTTCCGAATAAACCGTTGCGGCCGGATCGCCGTCGGTGCCGTCTCGCCATGTGTCATTAACAACCGTGGCCGCACTTACCGAAGCAATACGGAAAAGCATTGCCAGAACAGCAAATGCAATGAGCCGATATGGATTCCCGCCAACTAGAAGAGACAACCGAGTGTTGCGCCGCATTAGGCTCTCCTTTCAACCCCAAAGATGTTTACCTCCACAGCCGAAAGCATATTGAGACGAAGTCGTCCATGCACTCCGATATTTTTTATGGTAGTTGCCGGTCCATTTCAGCCAAGCAGATATTTTTGCAAAAAACTTCCGAAAACACGCAAAGCCGTGTCTCCGTACCTGGCTCGCTTCTTTGCCAAAGGTCCAATAACGGCAACAACAGCGACTAGGAGGGCTGAGGTCGGCTCGGGCACTGTGCTCGATGCGGACGCGCTACCGCTGCCGGTCGCGGTCGTCGCGCCGAAGTCGGCGCTCCATGCGTCGTAGTCGGCCGCATCCACTTCGTTCGGGCTTGCCGTTTCGTTAAGTAGAGTTCCACCGGTGGCCAATGCGTGTCGCCAGACCACGTAGTCGGCGGCGTCCACCTTGCCGTCGCCGTTGTAGTCGCCAGCGAGCGTCGGAGTACCGAAGAAAAGCAATAGACTATTGCCCCGCTTCTGAACGGAATAGCCGGCTGTGATGTTCTCAAATTCACCACCGATACCTCCGGCAGTAATGATTTGCCAACTATCGCCACTCGCCGGCGTGAAGCCATCCAGCGTCGAAACCGTTAGGCTTCCGCCGAGCGCTGCAGTGCCATCCACGAACAGCTTGTCGAACAGCGCGAGCGACGACAACTCAATCTGCAACGTGCCACTGGTGAGCATCAAATCGCCGACGACGTGCGTCTGACCGATATTGGTCGCCGGCGTATTCGATTGAGTCTCGCCGATGCTGTCGCCGGGAGCGAGCGTGCCGCCAGTGTTGACGAGGGAGAAGTTGATTGTGTCGGCGTTCAACTCGCCGCCGATGAAAGTGAACGATCCACCATTGCCTTTGCTAAGAGTCTGGGTACTCAACGTGCCGCCTGATAGGTTCAACGCCGCGGTTGCGCCTGTAACAATCACGTCATTATTAACCTTGAGCCACCCGCTCGTGATGTTGAGCGTGGCATTATTGCCGGAGTTCGCCGCAATTATTAGCACGCCGGCGTGTTGCCCGACTGCATCCACCACAACCGTACCGCTATCGATTTGGGCCTCGTCGAACCTGGAAGGCTGCCAACTACTTCCACCCGTGACGCCATCGTTCGTCTTCCAATTGGTAATGACTGCGTAGCGATTACTCGTCGCACCGTTGAACACGATGGGCGTCGGCGCAGGAAAGGCACCTATCTCGTCAAGGTATTCCTGCACGTTAGTGTATCCATCGCTGTCGAAATCGAGCTTGCCGTCGGCAGCCGAGTTTGCGTCCAAGCCATGCCTTATTTCCCACCAGTTGGGCATGCCATCGCCATCACTGTCCCAATTAGCCGGATGCGTAGTCGGCGCTGCCGGCGAGGCGGCGCTAGTGACTAGTGACAGTTCGCTCGGAACCGGCGCAGTGGCCGGAATCCCGCCCGGCGGCTGCGTATTGTTCTCAACGTTGTAAATGATCCGCGCATCGATCGCATCGCGGTTCCACCACCAGTTGCCGACATAGTTCATCACTTGGTCATAGGCATCGCCAGCCGGCTGTGTCGTGACCGCTGGATAATTGAATGGAGTCGCCGACTTGGCCGGCAGTGAGCTGTTGGGACCGTAGTTGAAGTCAGGATACGGTGCGATGGTGGAACCATCTGAAGCGATGAACATGCCCCAACCTGTATCCATGCCATCCCGAACTGCGTTGTGATTCGAATCGATCTGATTGCCCGATTGGTAAATCTGTGTCGCAAGATAATCCTTCGGGTTGGCAACGACCGAGTTCGTCGCAAGATTGTAAAAGCTGGACACGTCCATCGTGAACGCGGTATTCGATTTCTGTCCCGTCGGTGTTGCAGGACCGGCGATGATGTAATTTCCCACGTAGTTCATGTTCACGTATTCGGTGTCCGTTTCCGACGCACCGCCCGTGTACCCGGCTCGATCGCTATAGTTATAGACGACGTTGTTTCGAAAATCTAAATCGAGTGCCTTGTTGTTGTACGAGCCGACACGGGGATTGCGGCTTTTGTCGTTGCCGTACAGATTATGGTGGAAAGTAATTTGTGCGTCTGTCTCAGGCCGGATTAAGGAACCGTATTGATGACCTGAGGTGAGTGAATCGGTCATCATCGAGTACTGCACGGTGACATCCGTGTTGAAGTTCGCGACGGACAAGACTTCGTCTTCCGACCAGCTTGCGGAAACATGGTCGATGATCATGTGATTGCTTGGTGCGCTAGCGCCGCCGTTTTTAAACGTTATCGCGTCATCCCCGTCGCCCGTCCCTTTGCGAAACGTCAGGTATCGTAAGATGACGTTGGAGTTCGTGGTGTTCGAGCTAGCGGTAATCTGCGATAAATCACCGAAAACCGTAACTGGAGTTGGCGCCGTTTGCCCGGCGACATAGATGTTATTCACGGACTTGATATCCAGGCTGCCATTGGTGAGCTCGAACGTTCCTCCGACATCGAAAACGACGATGCGGTTGGATGCGTGCTGCTTGGGTGAGCTCGGGTTCGTGTAATCGTAAAATGCCCCGCGCAGCGTACCAATCGCCGGCTTGCCCGTGCTCGAGTCGATCAAGTCCTGCGTTGTAGTAACGTGGTAAACCGATGCGTCGGAGAACCACCCGCCGGCAGGCGGACTGCCCGTAAAGGTGCCGCCGAAACCTTCGGCGCCCGAAAAAGATGGAAGTTGCGCTCGCGCTAGTTGAACGACAAGCGACAAAAACGCTGTGACGAAAGCGATCCAGAATAGGCGAAGAGAGGCCACGCGCATGCCGATCAAATTCCCATGTGCGAGACAAACAACGAGAAGTTCACTCACGATTATATTTATTCGCGCTCAAAATAGGCTAGCAAAAATCCGCCACATGTCGGTCCATTGTTCCGAATTTGCGAAACGCGTTCAGACAAAAAACGAAACTCCGTTGCCTTCCCCATCGAATTTGCTTCTGCGCGCGTGATTTGCTATTGCTCGCGCATGTTGATTGCTACATTGAAATCAGCGCAGCAATCAAATCGGACGTTGAC
>DASZZA010000445.1:0-3711 GCA_035545135.1 Lacipirellulaceae bacterium
GGGCGACTGCAAACTGCGGCTTTTTAAATCCTCGCAACCGCGAGTCCGGGCTGGCCCGCGCCAAGGCGGATGAACTTTTTCAACGCTTGCTGCCATATTTCAACAACAATCGAGCGGTAAGCTCAGCGGGTGGGAATAGACGCTACGCCGCGGGCGCCCCCAACCGGCCGAAGCTGTACGGTATCCACAGGGACGGTAACCCGTTCAAGGATTTGTAATTCTATCCAGAGCAATGCCAAGGCAAGCGGCATCATGATGACGTAACCGGCATAATCGTGGCAAATCTTCTGGACCGCGTAATTGTCTTGTCCAACCATCATAGAAAGAAGAGCCGTGACCGTAATGCGGACAATGTTTACGATCAGGGCGATCGGGATCGCGCTCAGGAGGATTACGAACTTATCCCACCACGGGCGTTCAATGATGAAGACCATGGCTACTGCTAGAGCTCCGAAGATAGTGGCCATGCGGAGACCCGCGCAAGCCTCAGCCACATTCAATGGCTGACCCATTCCGGGAATACTGATGAGGTTGCCCTCACGGAAGGCGGCAACACCGAGCGTCTGCAAAACGAAGGTGCTCGAAATGGTGGCTACGTGCTGCAGCCGATTGAGTACCGAGGTTTCCAGCACGTTCGGCAACGGGAACATGAAAACGAGGAAGATGAGCCCTGGCCAAGCCCAGCGGATGGTTTGCAGACCGCCTACCAGCATAAAGGCACCGAAGATAGATGGAATGAACGACAGCCGATCAAGCGGCAAAATAGTGTACTCGGCAGCGACTAGGCGCATCGCGAGACCGAATCCGAGAATGAGCAATCCGAGCCACCGCTCGCTCGACGGAACGCTTTGAATCGGTTTCCATCGCAACCATAAGAGACCGACCGCAAACAATGGGACAATCCAGCCGTGTGAATAAAGGTCCTCCGACCAGGCGGCGCTCGTGAGCGTAAACATGTCCCAATAGGCGGCGACGAGTAAGACCACAAGCCCAATCAGTGTGATCAGAGGAGCGCGTTGCGAGGGATCGAGAAAGTCCACGTCGGATTTCGCCGCGATAGGACCGCGCGGCCCTTGGACTGTCGGTCGCGCTGCGGACGTGGCAGGTAGAACGGCTGCGGAACCTTTAGTTTCCGTGGAGCGAGAAGTATTTTTGGAAGGCGGTAGAGATTGGCTCATCGAACGGAAAACCTTTACATGTGGTAACTCAAGTTGAACTTTTTGTGGCGTCGCCGGCGTAATGTCCAGCACGGCGCGGACGACAGCGGGAAGCACCGCGATAGGAATTATTTATACCTTTGGGCATACCCGATGCCGTCGTATGGCCAGAAACTGGCCCTTTGATAAGCATTCTGACCATTGCCTGGCGGATGACGAAATACTGCGCCTGGCTTAAAATTTGGTCCGCGTTCAATCGCACAAGTCGCGAAACGAAGTCTCATCTCTTTAGCGGCGCGGACAAATGCGGGCGATAGCGTTCTCAAATTCGAGAATAAGCGCCTGGTAGAAATCTGTCAATGAACGGTGCCGAATCGCAACTCGTGAATTGACTTCTAGTTGGGGCGGATGACGCACAAAGTAAAATGTGTCGACTTATGCGGTTGACGCGGCGATTACATCGCAATCGGAATACGAGATCGGGGCTGAAGCGACTAATCGTACTGCGCGAAAAACCCGTGATGAATCGATAGAACGCGTTTGAACGTCTAGCATGGGCTATACGCGGCAGCGATTCCAAATGTTCACTCCCACCCAGAAAATTCGGGTGACAGGACAATTTGCCGGTGCTCAGAGTCGCGGAATGGCTAAGAAAGACGCTCCTACAGTCCTAATTCAGCAACGCGATCCGCGGCACCGTTTAGACGGGTTTTTGACTTGCCCGAGCCTCGGAAGCTTTTGCCGCTCTGATTGCCGAGCTAGCTGCCAGCGACGGGGTGCAGTTCACTTTTGGTAGGCTTCGCAAATCTCCCAAGTTTTCGCTGGCAGGGATAGTCTGCGACGATTAGTGGATGTTTTCCGGCTGAGGGCAAAGTTGTTGTCAAACTTTTCCGATTAGAGAGACCGTGCCGGATATTCCGAACGCGAGAGGTCGCGTTTGTACGCCTACCGCGAAAGTGCGGTGCTGCTGGCACGCTCCCCCCAACGCGAGACGGAAAACGCGATGACACGCTCCAATCGATTACGAGTCATGACGGCAAGTTGGCTAGTAACCGCGGCGCTCGCCGCAAGTAGCGGGTGTACGGCGTTTCTCGAGCCGCGCGATCCGTATCCGGTCACGCCGCCGGAACCATCAGCGGCGAGTCCTGTACCGCGGGAGTTAGAGATGGTGTCGCTGCCTCCGTATGTGATCGAGCCACCCGATATCTTGTTTTTGCAAGCGACAAAAATTGTTCCGAAGCCGCCGCATAAACTAGAACCATTCGATGCAATTCTCATTCGAGTGTTGAACACACCGGCAGATCAACCGATCGCCGACGCGTTCTATGTTAGTCCGGAAGGGGACGTGGATTTAGGGCCAGGTTACGGACGTGTGAAAGTGGTAGGGCTAACTACCGACGAAGCCCAAGCCGAGATCCGTCGGCACCTTGCACAGATCATCGACAACCCGATTGTTTCCGTATCGTTAGCGGCAGCATCGGGGACGCAGCAAATCAGCGGTGAGCATCTTGTGGGACCGGACGGCCGCATCAGTTTAGCAACGTATGGGCAGGTGTACGTCGCGGGCCTGACGCTCGATCAAGCGCGCGACGCGATCCAAAAACACTTGTCGCAATATCTCGAAAACCCGGAAGTTGCCGTCGACGTATTCGCGTATAACAGCAAAACATACTACGTGATCACACAGGGCGCTGGTCAGGGCGACGACGTGCAGCAATTCCCGATAACCGGAAATGATACGGTATTGTCTGCCATCGCTCACATCGGAGGTATATCCCAGCTTTCGTCGACACGAATCTTCATTGCGCGCCCGGCGCCCAACGGCGTGGGCTGCGAACAAGTCCTGCCAGTGAATTGGACAGCGATCAGTCAGGGCGGATCGACGGCCACCAATTACCAACTCATGCCGGGCGATCGGCTCTACATTCGCGAGGACCCGTACCAAAAATTTACTTCGCTTGTGTTCAAATACACGCAACCGATCGAGCGATTGTTCGGCTTTGTGTCGGTGGGCACTGCGATGGCGAATCAAATCAAGCGGTTTGGTTTAGGTACGCTGTAAATGGTTCTGGTCTGAAATTAGGAATTGTGTAAGCCGCTTTTTTACGCTTGCCAAGCGAGTCGCATCCGCAACGTGAGCGTCAGCAGAATAAGGGGAGTTGCCGTGAAGGTTGCACGTACGATTGCGATAGGAGTTTTACTCGCTGGCATTTCGGATAATTCGAAAGCTGGATCGCCACCGTTGGAACGTCCGACGCCGCCGCCGTGTTGTGCCGATGGACAGTGTTTGGCGAATCCAATGACATACGGCGTGTATCCGACGCATTGGAGACGCTGGCCATTGGAATGCGTGGCAGAAGCTCCCACTGGCCCGCAAGCACTTCTACCCGCTCCACTTCAAAAGGAGGTGCCGCCGTTCGAGGCCCCTCCGCCGGAACAAGAAGAACGTCGTGCCCCGCCACGCACGACGCCCGTCGCGCAACAGCCGAGTGCTACAATGGCACCGGGATTGACACCGCCCGGGACAGAGGGGGCAACCCCACCTAAGACGGCA
>DASZZA010000446.1:0-4082 GCA_035545135.1 Lacipirellulaceae bacterium
GCTGGTCGGCCCCGAAAAGGTGACAGTCACCAAATTTGACCAGGGTGGGTAAATTGGGTAGTCCGACGCCGACCTGCGGCTGCACCGCGTGTACGACACGTTCGGCAATATCGCCACGCAGTATCAGTACACGCCCGGCGGCCTCGCGGTGATCGACGAAGTGAGTAGGATGGGTTGGTCGCTCGGCGACAACCCATCGGCTCTGCCCTTCACAGGTCCGATGGGTTCCCGCTCGGCGGAGAACCCATCCTACGGCTACGCTACTCGCAACCTTACTAGCCGCGGCGATACGAGATTTTGCGGCGGCCGATGCGTGTCGAACGTCCCTTCGAGCGGCGTGTGGGCAGCAGTTGGCGGCGGCGGCAGCGGCGGTGGCGGCGGCGGCAGGAAGACTCGGGATGGCGCGCTCGACTGGGCCGCCCTGCGGCGGCAACGCATTCCCCGGTCGTGTGCAGCGCGAGGTCTGGCATGTGCCGAACGTCCTGTATTTAAGCAGCTAGTCGCCGGCGACGCGGGCGGCAACCCAGCAAATAGCTTGCAACGCCGAGTACGGCCAAGCCGATGCTCGCAGGCTCGGGAACGGGTGCCGCTCCTTGGAGCTGGAATAAGTTCACCATGTCGATTGCCGTGTACGGCCGAAGAATGTTGTTGTAGTAGACGCCGTTGGGCACCGTTTCATCCGGGAAAACGGCGGTGCTGCCCTGCACGTCGGTGTCGAAAATGACGAACGAATGCGAATTATCTTTCGTGTTGTTGTCGACCGTGTTCCCATCGTAAACGTTGATGCCATTCATATCGAACAGCACCGTACGATAATCGGGCAGCGAAGCGCCGAACGACGCGGCGTAAGTGGATGCAAACGACGGGTCAATTCCTAGTTTGATTTTGAAACGAACGGTTTCGCCCGGTGCGAGCCCTCCGTTGCCGAGATCCACAACGAGCTCGTCGCCAAGTCCGCCCACGGTGGTGGCGGTTAGCGGCAGCGAAGTGGGCGATGTGTTGCCGATCATGACGAGGTCGCTGCCCTGCACCGGTGCGAAATTGAAGCGGTTGTCGCCGATCGTGATGTGAAATTGGGTGATCGGATCCGTGGACGTGGCCGCGTTGTTGAGCTCGATGTACGGCATGTTGCGGTCGACCATTCGTTGATAACCGATGTCCCACATGAGCCACTTGCTCCACATGGGGTCGTTTGTATGAGCAAGCTCATCTTCCTTTTCGGAAATCCTGAGCGACCAAGAATCCTGCGCCGTGGCGGAGCGAGACAGCGGCACTGTCAATATGAGGGGAAGCAGGGCTGCTGACCAAGCTGCCACACGCGTGGTTTTTAACGTCTTAAACATGGTTGCCGTACCTTTTGTATGCCTGCAATGGTTGCCGAAAACGCCGGAAGGCGCAGTTGTCGTAGGTGATGACTTCGTGCAGTGGTGCCCTGCTCCTCGTGGGATGGACCGTCTGACGCGGAGAATCGCGCGGGGGAGCAAAGATGATCGGCGCGAGAGTCGTCGGAAGAGTGACGCGACCGGCACGTCGTACTCACAGACAGTTGCTGACTGTGCGAGTTGCGTTAGTGCCGGATGGAGCTGCGCGCAAAGGGACTACTGTGATCGAAATCACCGCATCAAGAGCTGCCCGAGCAGTGCGAAGAACTCACTTGAGACAAGCGAGGAAATCGCGAGGGCGTTGCTGAGAGAGTCGGAGGACCAGTTCAGCTTGCTCTTGAATGTCTTACGCGCAGCGGGCGAAGCTCTTCGCCGCCGCCGATCTGACACTCATGAGGTCGCTCCGAAAGTGCAAACGCTGGATTGAGACCGAAAAACAGGGGACTACAGCACTGATATCAGGGCAGCATAGTAACCCTACCTTTCTTATAAATTGGCATAGAACAGGTGTCAAGTTGTTTTACGATTAAAAAACATCTTACGGTGAGGCAGTCTCGGTAGCTGGCGAAACCTGCGGAGAGCGCATAAAAAATGACGCGGCGAGGTCCCCTCGAAGCTCCCAGCTCGTCCCGCCGCGTCACATGCCACACCTCTCCCCAAAGATGCGGCCTCAACGTGAAACCTAATACGGGGTCGGCGGCAGTCAAACGACCGCTCGGGGGCCAGGGTCGCGTCTCGGGAGAATTACTGAATTGGTCCTGATTTAAGGCCAAAAGTGATACTTTTATGGGCCCACGAGGCGTGGTTGCCACGCGGGGGAATGTGCCGACGTTGCACAATTTCAACCCGCAATCTTGGATTAAGCAGATCAGCCGCTAGGGATGAACCAGTCGAGTCCAAGGTCGAGCCAGTGGGCCGAATGGGTAAGAGCGCCAATGCTGATTCGTTCGACGCCTGTAAGGGCGATTTGGTGGATATTCTCGAGTCCAATGCCGCCGGAGGCCTCGAGTTCGACGCTTGGGGCAAGTCGATTGCGGTGGTCGATGGCGGTGCGCAATTGGTTGGGGGACATGTTATCGAGCAAGACGAGGTCGGGCCCAGCGGCGAGCACTTGGTCCAATTGTTCCAGGGACTCGACTTCGATCTCTATCAGCATCTCGTTGGAGACGAATTGCTGCGGTTCTAGTTGGGAGAGAAACTCCCGAGCGATGCGCACGGCGTCGGCGGGGGACAAATGTTTTCGGGCGGCTAGGGCAAGGTGGTTGTCTTTGATGAGGATAGCGTCGAAGAGGCCAGTGCGGTGGTTGTGGCCGCCGCCGCAACGGACGGCGTATTTTTCCAGGCGTCGCCAAGCGAGTGTGGTTTTGCGAGTGTCGTAGATGCGCGCAGTCGTGCCTTCGACGCGACGGACGAAGTCGCGAGTAAGTGTGGCAATGCCCGACAGGCGGCCAAGCAGGTTTAGCAGCGGCCGCTCGCAGGTGAGCATATCGCGGGCGGAACCGGTGATTTCGGCGACGCAACCGCCGGCACCGATTTCGTCGCCATCGGCGGCTTTCGGCTGCCACTCAATGGAAGCTTGCATTTCGTCGAGCAGGACGGGCGCGGCGCGCGAGCCGGCGACGACGCCGGGCTGGCGCGCGACGACGGCGGCCCTGCCGTGCGTTTCCGGAGCGACGAGCGCGAGCGTCGTCCAATCGTTCTGGCGGTCGAGGTCTTCACGCACGGCTAGCCGAACGATTTGCCGCAGGTCGTCTTCGATCGTTGCGTCCCAAGCGAGTTGGTGGAAGTCGGGGGGCAAGGCCGTTAGGTGTAAGTCGTAAGGCGTTGGGCGTAAGGCGTTGGGCGTAAGGCGTTAGGCGTTGGTTATTGGGTAGCAGGGTGGGTGAGGTCGTGTGGTGACAAACGTTATAAAAAGTGGAGAGGCGCCCCTCCGGGGCGTGGACCGTACGCCGTCCGACACGCAACCCTGGGGATTATCGAAGCAGGACGCGCGGGCGGGATTCGATCCTGATGACGGTGTCCGGCGGCAGGGGGTCTGTCGCCCTCGCTTCGAGCACGTCGCCGGAGGCCTTGCGCACTCCTCCCGGGCGGAGGTGCGTAGGTGCGCCGGCGATCATCGCTTATCCACGAGTTTGCCAGGTGGTCCGCGGCTGTCGCAGGACTATCATCGTTGCGGAAGTCGAACTTAGCAGAAGAGGCTGGCGAATTCCACAACTATTTTTGGCCGCGCGCGACAAGGGACTTTTTGGATTTAACCGCGGATGACCGCGGATAGACGCGGCTGGGAACTTAGGCTTCGGAGAGGGGGACAGTCCCATTTTGCTCCGAAGACTCCGCAAAATTGGGACAGTCCCCCGGCCATTTTGTTAGAAGCTCTTAGAAGTTCTCGCACGATTCCAAAGCACTCTCACTCCGGCCCTCTCCCGTGGGTGAGGGTTTATAGGAGTTGGCCTCTTCCGGTGCAGCATTATGAGGATGCTAACGGGTGGAGGTCGGCAAATGGAAAAGATGCCGATAGAGCTAAGGCCGTTCACGGCCATTTTCGCGCTAGCGATATTAAGCCCACCATTGATGGCGTGTAACGAACATCTTCAAAGTGCGGAAATTCGAACCCCATTCATGGGGCTTCTCGATGCAACGGCTTGAGCCACAACAGCGAGAAGCCCTGTGAACAGGGCTCGCGACCGATTGCGCAGCTCT
>DASZZA010000447.1:0-5128 GCA_035545135.1 Lacipirellulaceae bacterium
CTCGTGCTTGACACCACCAAGGGCGTCTTGGACACCGCCCCACAAGCAACCAAAGACCAATTCACGACCCCCGGCCATTTCGACCAGATAAGTCAGAAAGTGGACGCCTACTGGAAGACGCACCTGTCGGACAAAGGCAAAGACTGATCTCTCTCCGGCTATCCCAAGTCCGGCCGGCCTACATGAGAGCAAAAGGAGTGCGCAATGCTGCGAAAGGCGTCAGCGATCGATGGCTACGCCATCGCGGCAAGTGACGGCCGGATCGGCACCGTCAACGACATTCTATTTGACGATGCCAGTTGGTTGGTTCGTTGGCTGGTCGTCGATACCGGCAAATGGCTTTCCGGTCGGAAAGTCCTTCTGCCGCCGTCGGTCCTGGAGCAACTCGATCCAATCGGACGCGAATTCGCGGTGTCGTTGACGATGCAGCAGGTCAAGGACAGCCCGGGCATCGACACCGAGCGGCCAGTGTCGCGCCAGATAGAGACCAATATCTACAATTACTATGGCTGGCACCCGTATTGGGGCGCCGGCCGTTTATGGGCGGCTACGGCTACGGGGGCGGCGCCATGCCGGTGTCGCCTGTCCCGGATTCCAGGCTGCTTGAGGAGGATATTGCCGGCGCTCAGCGTAACAACGACGATCCGCATCTGCGCAGCATCGAAGCGGTCACCGGGTACCATACCCACGCCAGCGATGGCGAGATCGGTCACGTCGAGGACTTCCTCGTCGAGGATGCCAATTGGAGTATCCAATACCTCGTCGTCGATACGCAGAACTGGTGGCCCGGGAAGACGGTCTTGATCTCGCCGCGGTCGGCAAAAGAGATCGATTGGATGGATAAACTGGTCAACCTCAATGTCGATCGTCAGAGGGTCAAGGATAGCCCCGCATACGACGCATCCACCACGATCGATCGGGCCTATGAGAAAAGTTTCCATAACCACTATGGCCACGTCCAGTCGAGCGAACAGGAAAAGCTTCACGGTTGAGCGATCAACCAGACGGGATGGCTGCGCATTTCTTGTCGACGGCGGAACGCCAGAAGCACTAGATCAGCGGCCCTGCGATGCCTGAAAGTCCGCGACTGGCGCCGGGACTTGTCGGAAACGCATGACTGACGGTGAACCCCAGTTGAACGTTCTTGCGCTGAACAGCGGCTCTTCCTCGCTTAAATTCGGATTGTATAGCGTCGGATCTTCACGGATCAAACGGCTGTTCTCCGGAGAGGCAGAGTCGATCGGCGACGAAAGCGGTAAATACCATGCAGAGGACGCGCGCGGAGACGCATTGCTCTCCGAGACGGGTCGTATTCCCAGCCAAAGGGAAGCAATCGTCCGCATTCGAAAACTTATCGTCGACTTCAAAATGCCGGAGCCGGCCGCAATCGGGCATCGAATTGTCCATGGCGGGCCCAAGCTCCGGCAACATTGCTTGATTGATGACGCGGTCCTAGCGCAACTCAAGGCCGCGACCGCCTTCGCGCCGCTGCATATTCCATCAGCTCTGTCCGTCATCCGCTTCGCACAGGAGCATTTTCCACGGCTTCCGCAGGCGGCGTGCTTCGACACCACTTTTCACGCCGAATTGACGGACGTCGCACGGGTCCTCCCGATTTCCAAGGAATTGCAATCGGAAGGAATCCAGCGTTACGGATTTCACGGCCTCTCGTGCGAATCGATTGTGCATCAACTTGCCAATGATCTGCCGAACCGCCTCGTGATTGCCCATCTTGGCAATGGCGCGAGCGTCACCGCGGTCAAGGCCGGCAAATCGATCGACACCAGCATGGGATTGACCCCAACCGGCGGAGTGATCATGGGCACGCGGAGCGGTGATCTCGATCCGGGCGTTCTAGTCTATCTGATGCGTGAGAAGAAATTCGACGCCGCCATGCTCGAAGAGCTGGTCGATCACCGTTCCGGTCTTCTCGGAATTTCAGGCGTCGGCAGCGACATGCGGCGGCTGCATGAGGTCGCAGCATCAAATGCCGATGCACGGCTTGCCATTCAAATGTTCTGCTATTCCGTGCGCAAGCAGGTGGCCGCGATAATCGCCGCGCTTGATGGCGCAGACATGCTCGTGTTCACCGGCGGCATTGGCGAAAATGACGCTCAAGCCCGCGCCGCGATTTGCCGCGGCTTGTCCTGGATCGGCGTCACGCTCGATCCGGCGCGTAACCGTTCGGGAGAAAATCCCATCAGCGACGCGGCATCGCGCTGTGCGGTGCACGTTCTGGCCTCGCAGGAAGACGAGCAGATCGCTCGCCATACTTGGGCTTTGGTCCCGCGGAATCTTTCCCGGTAGCCACCCGCGCACCCGTTGAAGCTGCCAGCGGACCAGGCGCCACTCACATATTATAGTTGATTAACGCACCAGCCGCGCAAAGAATTGCTCCGTTTGCGCCGCGACCAAATTGGCGCACCGAGGGGCGCAAGCTCGCATGACTCGATCGACACGCGATCCAAGCTTACGGTGGACGGCGATGCGGCTAATCCTTTTCGGGGACTTGCGGCCTTTCAGCCGCAGTGGGGCGTTGCGCGATGCCGTTGCGGGTGTGACGCTTGCGTCGATGAACATCCCGCAGGTGCTGGGTTATGCCCGCATCGTCGGCATGCCGGTGGTCACTGGGCTTTACACCGTACTGCTGCCGCTCGTTGCATTCGCGGTCTTCGGTTCATCCCGCCATCTTGTCGTGGCTGCCGACTCGGCCACGGCTGTGATCTTCTCCAGTTCGCTGTCCGGCATGGCGGTGCTCACCAGCGAGAAGTACATAGCGCTGGTCGGAATTGTGGCGCTGCTGACCGCCGGGATTCTGTTTCTGGCATGGATCTTCAAGTTGGGGTCCTCGCCGACTTCCTCTCGCGTACGGTGTTGGTCGGGTTTCTCACTGGTGTCGGGATTCAGGTCGGCATAGCGATGCTGAGTGACATGGTCGGTGTCACGGTCGGCTCGCACAGCACGCTCGGTCAGGCGTGGAAACTTTTTCAGGGCCTGCCGCGGTCCAATCTTGCGACAGTGGCACTGTCATGCTCGTGGCGGGCAGCATCCTGCTCGGTAATCGCCTTGCCCCGCGATTGCCTGTTTCCCTATTCGCGGTCGTGGGGACGATCGCGGCGAGCGCCGCGTTCCGCTTCGCTGAGCGAGGCATCGCGGTCATCGGTCCAGTCCCTAGGGGGGCTGCCGCCGATCGGGCTGCCCGACGTGACCTGGAGCGAAGCCGTAGAGCTGCTGCGGGTGGCCGCATCATGCTTCGTAATGATAATCGCGCAAAGCGCCGCGACGTCGCGCGCATTCGCGCAGAGTTATCACGAACACGTCGACGAGGACGCGGACATCCTCGGGCTGTCGGCTGCGAATGCAGTCGCCGCGGTGAGCGGGACGTTCGTGGTCAACGGCAGCCCGACGCAGAACGCCATGGCGGATCGCGCGGGCGCGCGCAGCCAAGGCGCACAACTGGTATTTGCAGGCGTTGTGCTGCTGGTGCTGCTGTTCTTGACCGGCCCGCTCCAGTATCTGCCCATCGTGTTTACGATCGCGTTAGGGATGATCGACGTAAAGGGGCTGCGTGACATTCGCCGCGAAAGCCCGGGCGAGTTTTATCTTGCCGTCGGTACCGCGGCGGCGGTGGGCGGCTTCATTCAGGAATCCCGGGCGGCATTATCCCGTTATACCCGGGCGGCTTCGTCGGAATCCGCAGACCGACACCGCATTACGGCGGCTATCGGTGAAACACGGGTTTTCACGACGCTCCACGAAGCTATCGCGGCGGTACGTGGTGGCGCGCCGAGGGCGGCATGTAGAGCGCCGAGCGGTACCAGATTGAACCAGAATGGGCTGTACTGGCACAGGTAGGTTGGTTTGCAACGACCTTTGAGCGCCCGCGCGCTCAAAAATCTCACTTCGCGAGCTGCTTGCGAATCGATAGCAATTCGCGGCGGCGCTTTGCGCCCACTTTTGGATAAGCCATTTTAAGCCCTTCGAACGTATCGAG
Organism: Lacipirellulaceae bacterium; assembly: GCA_035545135.1. Classification (GTDB taxonomy): domain Bacteria; phylum Planctomycetota; class Planctomycetia; order Pirellulales; family Lacipirellulaceae; genus JABDGM01. The sequence goes on from DASZZA010000447.1 coordinate 3,995, forward strand.
CATAATTTGGGATACAATCAGCCGGGCATTCTCCTTGTCATCGGCTGGAACGACATACCAGGGGGAGTCGCTTGTACTCGTCGCACTGAGGCACTCCTCATACGCTTTCATGTAATGCTTCCAAAATTTTCGCTCCGCGATATCCGCAAGACTGAATTTCCAATTCTTGTCCGGCTCGTCAATGCGCGCCAGAAAGCGCTTGCGCTGTTCCTCCTTCGAGAGATGGAGGAAAAACTTGACGATACGGGTTCCATTGGCGTGGAGGTGCTTCTCCAAATCTGCGATCGAACGGTAGCGGTCGTGCCAGAGTTTCTTGTTGTGATGCGACGTGTCGGGGATCTTTTCGCTTCGCAGAATTTCGGGATGCACGCGAACGATCAGCACTTCCTCGTAATAGGATCGGTTGAAGATGCCGATGCGTCCGCGTTCCGGCAGATCGCGCGTGGTGCGCCAGAGAAAATCGTGTTCCAGTTCGGCGGCGCTGGGATGCTTGAAGCTGAACACCTGACAGCCCTGCGGGTTGACCCCGGACATCACGTGCCTGATGGCGCCGTCTTTTCCAGCCGCGTCCATCGCCTGAAAGATCAGCAGGACGGCATGGCGATTGGACGCGTAGTGAAGCCGCTGCTGCGAACTGAGCTGCTCAACGTGCTCCTCAAGCAGTTTTTCGTATTGCTTCTTTGACTTGTATACGGGATCGACCTTCGTCGGCCACTTCTCGAGATCGACCTCGTGTCCCTCGCGCACGCGGAAATCTTTTGAATGCTGTTTCATTATATCCTTTCGCTCACTTGTTCACTGCGCCGGTTGTTTGGCTTCTCGATGCGATCGGCTTCGATTCCGCCGATCCCTGCTGGCGCAGGTAGATGCTGAGCACGACAAAAAGCGCGATCGACAGATATTCCGCCTGCCACGTTTGCAGGGTTGACGACCAGAATTTAGCCGAAAGTAGAAATGCAGCGATGGAGATCGCCGGCTGGCCGGCAAATGCGCGATCCTCATTGTAGGCCTGCGCGCCGAAAATGACGTGCAGCACGAAGAAAAAAGCAAAGAGCACCAAAAATGCCATAAAGAAAGAATGGCGGTAGATCCAGGGGAAACGGCGATTTTCGTCGCGCAGTTTTCGTTTGTTTT
>DASZZA010000448.1:0-3359 GCA_035545135.1 Lacipirellulaceae bacterium
AACGTTTTACCACGCCTTCAGCGCCTGAGGTATCGGGCGTCGTCTGGCCGGAAGCGTCCGCGGCCGCGTTTGCTATCATCTCATCGGTATAGGGAACGCCAACCGCACGTTGCGCCTTCAAATGCTGGCCCAAATCGTCAGTTCTGAGCTTGTTGCGCGTGAGCCAGCCGTATGCCGGCATTACCGATTCCGGCACCACGTCACGCGGATTGTTGAGATGTGCGACGTGCCATTCATCGGAATACTTGCCGCCGATCCGCGCCAGATCCGGGCCGGTCCGCTTTGAGCCCCACAGCATCGGATGGTCGTATTTCGACTCGACCGCCAGCGAATAGGGACCATAGCGTTCCACCTCGTCGCGCAGCGTGCGGATCATCTGCGAATGACAGGCATAGCAACCTTCGCGAATATAAATATTCCGCCCGGCAAGCTCGAGGGGCGTATAGAGACGCATATCTGGCGCGTCTTCTACGGTCTGGTGGATTGTGAATAAGGGTGCGATTTCGACGATCCCGCCGATGCTGGCGACGCCGACGATCGCGAGCACCAAGCCGATCGCTTTACGCTCAAGCCGATAGTGAAATCCGAACATCGACCCTACTCCCCTGCCTGAAGGACGGGCGGTCTGATAAGGAATGGCTCAGGGCGGTCGGGTGTCTTTTCTTCGGCAGCCTGGGGCGCCGTCCGGATCGTCATCCAGATATTATAGCTGCCGACAAGCGCGCCGATCGCGAATATCAATCCGCCAACGGCCCGAGCAATATAGTAGGGATGCATTGCGACGGATGAGTCGACAAAGGAAAAAGCCAGCGTGCCGCTTTCATTATAGGTCCGCCACATCAATCCTTGAATGATGCCGGAATTCCACATTGCAAAAACGTAGACAACGGTTCCCGCGACGGCGAGCCAGAAATGCGCCTCGACGAGCTTGGCGGAGTACATCGCCGGCCGTTTCCAAAGCCACGGTACCGAGGCATAGATCGAACCGAACGTGATCATCGCGACCCAGCCAAGCGCGCCGGCATGGACATGGCCTATGGTCCAATCCGTATAATGCGATAGCGAATTGACGGGACGGATCGCCATGAACGACCCCTCGAAAGTGGTCAGTCCGTAGAAAACGACCGCCACCATCATGAAGCGAAGCGTCGCGTCGTCACGCACTTTGTGCCATGCGCCGTTGAGGGTAAGCAGCGCGTTGCCGGCAGAAGCCCATGACGGCACGAGCAGCATCAACGAGAACGTCATACCCAGCGTCTGCACCCATTGCGGTAACGCGGTGTAGTGAAGATGGTGCGACCCCGCCCACATATAGAAAAAAGTAATTCCCCAGAAACTGATGATCGACAGCCTGTAGGAATAGATCGGACGACCGGCGCGCATGGGTAGGTAATAGTAGAGCATGCCGAGAAAGCCCGCGGTGAGGAAGAAGGCGACGGCGTTATGGCCGTACCACCACTCCGTCATCGCATCCTGGACACCCGCAAACAGCGAGTAGCTTTTAGCGCCGGCAAACGAAACGGGCACGGCAAGATTGTTGACAATATGTAGAACCGCCACGACCAGGATGAAGGCCATATAGTACCAGTTGGCAACGTAGATATGCGGTTCCTTCCGCCGTGCCAGCGTGCGCAGGTAAATGATGAAATACACCACCCATACGATCACGAGCCAGATGTCGGCGTACCATTCCGGCTCGGCGTATTCCTTCGACTGCGTGATGCCCATCATGTAGCCGGTGACGGCGAGCACGCAGAAGAGGTTGTATCCGAGCAGCACGAACCACGGACTGAGTTGATCGGGAAGCCGCGCGCGAGACGTCCGCTGCAGGACGTAGAGCGAAGTCGCGATGAGCGCATTGCCGCCGAAACCGAAGATCACTGCGGTTGTATGCACTGGCCGGATGCGCCCGAAGCTGGACCACCCGGCGTCGAATGTCAGATCCGGGTTGACGAGCAGCCACGCCACCCAGTCGCCGACGAAGAGGCCGAACACGACCCAGACCATGGCCAGTACGATACCGGCCTTACTGGGCTCGTCGTAGTATCGGTCGAAGCGGTCCTCGCTGGGTTCGGGTGAAAAATACCCGGAGAATACGCCAACAATCCCGAGAATCCCCGCAAGCGTTATGAGCACGCCATGCGGGCCGATCGGATCGTTGCGCCCCGCGATCGCAAACCACAGGCCGCATAACGTCAGCGCAAGAAGAATGATCAGTGAGAGTTGACGCTCGTTTTTTGTGAGTTGATTGATCATCAATCGCGATTCCGCTTCTTTATGGCAAAGCGCTGCTCAACCTTCGCCAAATCGGCCGCAGATGGACCCGGTCGTTCTCAGGTTCACACTATGGTTGCCGAATAAATCGGCTTTGCGCTAGCGCAAACGTCGTGAGAACTTTCGTAGCGAATCCAGTTTCTTGATGACGCACCCCGACGAAGGGAGAATGCCAAAGCTCCACCGTCCGGCACGCGGGATGAAGGCAACGGCCATGACCGGCGCCCGGTCGCGCACCGGGGCACCGTCCCTGAACGCTTTTGCAAGATCGCCACGCGTTGAATAGATCGCCACGGCGATCAGTTTGCGCTGGAACAAAGTCCTCCCCTGATCGGAGAGGCGGCGTTATCATCAGGGCATGGCCGAACCCATGCAATTTCCGCGAACGCTCCCCACGATGGAGCTCTTTGCGGGCCTTTCCTCGACAGACTTGGAGCAGGTGCTGACAACGGCGCGTGTCCGGCACGTAGTCAAGGAAACACGGATATTCAATCAAGGCGATGCCGCTGATAGGGCCTACGTCCTGATCCGGGGCAGCGTTCGTATTTCGCAGTCGGGAAACGAAGGCGATCAGGTGATCATCCGCTTTATCGCGCCCGGCGAAACATTCGGTACGCTCGCGCTTTTTACCGACCGGCTCTACCCGGCGGACGCGGATGCGTTGGCCGAAGCAGTCATTGCAAGTTGGAGCGAGGATGTATTGCTAGATCTGATGATCCGGCATCCGCAAATTGCCATCAACGTCATCCGCATCACAGGCAAGCGTCTGAAGGAAGTTCAGGAGCGCGTCCGCGAACTCTCGACGCAACGGGCGGAGCAGCGCGTCGCCAGTGCCGTCTTGCGGCTGGCGCACCAGGCTGGCCACCGTACTGTCGACGGCACCGCGATCCAATTTCCTCTTCGTCGTAAGGACGTCGCGGACATTTCAGGCACCACGCTCCACACAGCCAGCCGCATCCTGACCGCATGGGAGAAGGCTGGTCTTTTGACCAGCGAAAACCAGCGTTTGACGATTTGCAAACCGACCGAGATCAGCAAGATTGCTGAAGGTTCGGCCAGTTAAACCAAGCGTAGCCCAGGAGCTT
>DASZZA010000449.1:0-3245 GCA_035545135.1 Lacipirellulaceae bacterium
ACGCAAAGGAAATCCCCGCATTATTGAGGGGAAAGAAGGTTCTCATTGTTGGTGATGATCGACAAGTGAATCCGACTGACGCCTTCATCAAGCAGGACGACATCGAGCGCCTGCAAATGAACTATTTGCAGGATTTTCCATTCCCGGTCCACCTGCTTCCAGGCTCGTCAATTTACGACCTAGCCCGGGTAATGTTCCCCGATAAGTTTGTCATGCTCAAAGAGCACTTCCGATGCGTCGAGCCGATTATTCGCTTTTCGATGCAGTTCTACAATGAACCGTTGATCCCGTTGCGAATTCCCACCGCGAATGAGCGACTCGACCCTCCTCTAATTGACATATACGTGCCAGACGGACAGCGCACTAAGGGAAAGAAAATCAATCCGCGTGAAGCGGACATCATTGTTGATGAGATCGAAAATCTCATCAATGATCCTTCGTATAGTCACACCCATGGACCGCATGAGAGACCGCGAACAATCGGAGTGATTTCCCTCATTGGTGGAGAACAAGCGCGGTATATTCAGCAAAGAATAATAGAGCGAATTGGTGAGCCGAAGTTCATAGAGCATCGAATTCTATGTGGCGACAGTGCCACAATGCAAGGCAACGAAAGAGACATCGTCTTCTTGTCGATGGTCTCGGGATCCGAAGGCAGGATCAGTTCCCAAACTGCGGAGCAATACCAGCGCCGTTTCAATGTTGCGCTATCACGCGCCCGTGATCGTATGATCTTGGTACGATCTGTCGATGAGAACAGATTGAATCCGAACGACCTCAAGGCCAAAGTCATTCGACACTTCCAAGACCCCATGCCAGCTTCGACATCTCCTGACGTCGAGCTCATTGAGCTTTGCCAATCTGGCTTTGAACGAGCGATTTTCACTCGATTGTCCGATCGCGGATATACCGTCCGCCCGCAGGTTGGGTCGCTTGGCTACTCAATCGACTTGGTCGTCGAAGGAAGCAACGGGCAGCGTCTCGCGATCGAGTGCGACGGAGATCTGTATCATGGCCCGGATCGCTGGGCTGACGATATGCGACGCCAGCGAATCCTTGAGCGGGTGGGATGGGTTTTCTGGCGCGTATTTGGATCAGCATATTCCCTCGATCCAGACGGCGTTTTCGAAGACCTCGTTCAAACGCTGGAGCGGTTGGGAATCAAGCCAAACGAAGCGCGCCCTATCGCCGGTCGTTGGACCGAACATCGGGTCGTTTCGACTGCACAAGAATCCCCGCTGGCTGAGGATGAAGTAGCAATTGCCTCTGACCCGCCATCTGTCGTCGTACCTCTTCTAAATGAGGAAAAACTCGAGCTAGGAGATAAGATCGTCCTTCGCTACATCGACAAGCCGGATTCGAAGCCAGTATCCTATGTACTCACTGACAAACCATCCGTCCCCCATGCGGGGCTTTTGAACATCCATTCTCCTTTGGCGAAACAATTGGCCGAAATTGACGTTGGAGATGAGTTTGAGTTTAGAATCGACGCCAGCGAGCAGCGGATTTTGTACGTGGCAAAACAGTCTGTAGGCTCAATGGCAGCAGCCGCTGAATAGATTTCAGTTTGCCGTGAGTACCCGCAACGCCCTCGTTTGGTTGGGCGACTTCATCCATCTATCGAGCGATGGCGTCCCGGAAGGGAGTCGAACCCCTGACCCCAGGTTTAGGAAACCTGTGCTCTATCCAGCTGAGCTACCGGGACCTGCCTCTCGTCATCTTCGGTGCCTATCCGGTGCTCGACCAAGCCGGAAAGGCGATATGCTTATGATCCGATTAGCCTTCTCCGATCAAGAGCGTCCAATTAGGAAACCGCCGCTCTATCCAGCTGAGCTACGGGACCGGATACGCCGCGTCAGGTGTGCGATCTCCTTATCAGACCGGCTCCGGAACCGCCAGTCGATTGCTGCCGCGGCGAAGAGAGCGTGCCACGGGAAATTGCGTTGAGGGCGACGGCCTTATGCGGTATCTCGCGGCAGGCGATTCGCACCACCTCTCTCCGCACAATTCGTGACGTCCTGATGAAGACAGTTCTCGTTCTGATCCTTGCGCAACTCGCGACGACCTCCGCCCTGGCCGCAAAATCGCGGTTTGACGCCAGTTTGAGCCGCCTGGATCCCGTGACGCGATTGGAACAGGTATGCGATCTCCATGCCATGAACAGCATCGACAAGGACCGCAATCCCTTTCATCCCGACCGCGCGAAGACCGATGCAGTCACGCATCCGCATATCATGGGCGATACCGTCAGCGGAACGGGCGGTGCGTTTCGCAGCGGCGGCAAATGGTATCAATTCTCGTTCACGTGCAAAGGGTCTCCCGACCATATGCGCGTCCTTTCATTCACCTATAAACTCGGCAGGGAAATCCCCGAATCGAAATGGGCCGATTACGGCCTGTGGCGGTGACCATCCGCCGCATCGACGCGGATTTGATCCGGCGTCAGCCGGGGTGAACCCCTGCCCTCATTTTCGGCCCGCTTGACCAGCGTGATGATCCGCTCGGTGAGCGGCGCGCGCACTCCGTGTCGGATGGCAAGATCGCGGACGACGCCCTGGAGATAATCGATTTCAGTCGGCCGGTGGCGCTGCAAATCCTCCCACATCGAGGATCGCGCGCTCGGATCGATTTGGATTGCCGCCCCCGCGACAAGACGAAAGAGACCATCCGGTAGCCTCAAAACGTGCGGCGTCAGACGAGCCGGGATTGGCGTCGACATCACCGGAACGATGTTCGCAGCGCGGGTCGCGGCCAGCGCTTCCGTCATCTGGTCGGCCAGCAATGTTCGCCATGCACGTTGCGAAAGCTGATCGCGGAGCGGCAGACCGGACAGCGCATTGAGCGCATTGTTGAGATTGAAAAGCAGTTTCCCCCATTGCACGCCGACGATATCGCCGGTCGAACGTACGTTCATGCCGGGCACCGACAGCCGCTGCGCGGTATGCGCCTCATCGCGCGCGATGACAATGTCGCCCGAGGTTGCGCGATGGAAACGAGCGTCGCCGAGCGCCATGACATTGAACGGCACCATGCCGCCCAGCACCGGCCTCCCCTGAACCAGATCGCGCAACGCCGCTGTATTGGCGACGCCGTTCTGCAGGCTGACGATGATCGCATCCGGGGGCGCCCAGGCGGCGATCAGCCTGCCGACCTCCACCGTATCGGCGCTTTTGACAGTGACAAGAACAAGACCGGCCGTCCGAAGAATGGATGCGTCTTCCGACAGGTGCAGCCGATCCGCCGCC
>DASZZA010000450.1:0-1984 GCA_035545135.1 Lacipirellulaceae bacterium
GGAAACGGAACTAACGCTAAGCAAGACAGCCGACGATACGGCCGCGATCGAGTTACCCGGCGAAGGACTGCGCGTCGTCTATGGCACGGCCGATTTGGGCCTTATGCAGCGCGGCGAAGGGCCGGCATTTCGACTGGTCTACCATCCGAAGACGATCGTCGGCGATGCGTTCGATGCTCGCGTCGGCCTGGGCGATCGTGTGCCCGTGGAACTCGTACCCGTCGGCTCGGCGGGAGCAGTCGCCTTTCGCGTCATGGCCGGCGGCAAGCCTGTGGCACAAGCCGAAGTGAATCTCGTGCTCCCCGATGGCGAGCGCACGAAGGTCACCACGGGCGAGAACGGACAGACAAAAACGTTTGCCGCTCCCGGACGATACGCGGCCTGGACGCGCCACTTCGAACCGAAGGGGGGAGAAGTCGACGGCAAGCCTTACCAGTCCACTCGTCATTACGCCACGCTGGTTGCCGATGTCGGTCAGGCGAATGCCATGCACGGATACGCCGATATGCCGGTGGCGGCTTCGAGCTTTGGCGCCGTCGGCAGTGACGGATGGTTGTACATCTACGGCGGTCACATCGCCCGGGTACATACCTATTCGACCGAGGCCGTGTCGAAGCGTTTTGCGCGACTGAAGCTTTCCGACGGTCGTACGTGGGAAGAATTGCCCGGCGGTCCTGGCTTGCAAGGAATGAACCTGGCCGCCTTCGATGGCAGAATTTATCGCGTTGGTGGCATGCAGCCGCGCAACAAGCCGGGCGATCCGACAGACAATTACTCAATCGCGGACGTTGAGTGCTTCGATCCGGCCGTGGGCAAGTGGCAGTCTCTACCATCTTTGCCGGTACCGCGTTCGTCGCACGATGTGGCCGTGGTCGACGGCAAGCTGTACGTCATCGGTGGTTGGAATATGCGCGGCGAAGATGGAGAGGATTGGCTCGACAAAGCATTGGTGCTTGATCTGAAGGCCGACGCGCCCACATGGCAGGAAATCGACCAGCCATTCCAACGGCGGGCTTTGATTGTCGCGGTACACGAAGGCAAGATCTTCGTCATCGGCGGCTTCAACGAGGACAATGTGCCAGAGCGGCGCGTTGATGTTTACGACCCCGCACAGAAGACATGGTCGACCGTGGCCGAATTGCCGGGGCAGGATCACAATGGCTTTGCTCCGGCGGCCTGCACATTGGGCGGTCGTGTGTATGCCAGCGTCGCCGATGGTTCGCTCTTGCGGCTCGACACGGCGGGAAAAAAGTGGGACCTGGTCACGAAGCTCCAGCCGCGGATTGTTCACCGCCTGATCCCGCACGGTGCACAATTGTTACTCGTCGGCGGAGCACGAGGCGGCGATAACCTGGCCTCGATCGAGGCCGTCACGATCGACAAAGCGACCGGCAAGATCGCGAGCATCAATCGTGACTAGGTTCGGCAGGCTGATTCCCTGCAGTTCTTTTGCGGACAACTCGTATTTTAGATCATCGACGGTTTTATTCCGCCTCGGTTCGTCCACCTTTCGCGAACAAACTCCACAGCTTGATGCTACTGTCGTCGCTCGCCGACGCCAGCCTGCGGCCATCGGGCGAGAACGCGAGAGAACGAACCAAGGCGGAGTGCCCAGTGAGGACTGCGATCTTCTTAGAACTTTTCACGTCCCACAACACGATGATTCCGTTGTGGCAGCCTTGCGCAAAAACCCCGCCGTCCGGGCTGAAGGCGACACTATACGTCATATCGTTGGGGTTATTGGTTCCGGCAGAGTCCGCACGGTCTGGCTTGAATTTCACGGTATTCGTGCCGCTAGCGATGTCCCACAACATGCCGCCCCCCTCCATCCAGCATCCGGCACCTAACGTCTTCCCGTCTGGGCTGAAGGCCACTGAATAGACGCTATTTCCCTTGCCAACGGCCTTGAAAGTCGCTGCGTTCGTACGGCTGTTTATATCCCACAGCTTGATCGTTCCCTGACTGCTACCTGACGCAAGAGTCT
>DASZZA010000451.1:0-5086 GCA_035545135.1 Lacipirellulaceae bacterium
CACGCGTATTTGGGACCGTTCAACGGCTTTGGGGAATCGATTAATGAGCGAGAAAACTGTGGGTGAACCCATTCAAATAGAAAACGGCCGGTTGTCGGTGCCCGACCGGCCGATAGTGCCATTCATCGAGGGCGACGGCACCGGGCCGGATATTTGGCGTGCAAGCAAGCGAGTGTTCGACGCGGCCGTGGAAAGGGCGTACGGCGGAAAGCGGCAAATTGCCTGGCACGAAGTGCTGGCCGGTCAGGCGGCGTTTGACAAAACGGGGACCTGGCTGCCGGAAGAAACGCTGAGTGCTTTCCGCGAGCTGCACGTCGGGATCAAAGGTCCGCTCACAACGCCGGTGGGCGGCGGCATTCGCTCGCTCAATGTGGCGCTGCGGCAGATGCTCGATCTGTTCGTGTGTTTGCGACCGGTACGTTATTTCCAGGGCGTGCCGAGTCCGGTACGGCAACCGGAGCTCGTGGACATGGTCATCTTCCGCGAGAACACCGAAGACACGTACGCAGGGATCGAGTTTGCGGGCGGAACTCCTGAAAGTCAGAAGGTGCTCGACTTCCTCACTCGCGAATTTCCGAAAGAGGCAGGTAAAGTTCGTTTCGGCACGCAAGAGAAGACCGACGCCTGGCAAAAGCAGCTCGAGGCGATTGGGGCACCGCATCGCGATCTATCGGTGGATGTGGGCATCGGCTTCAAGCCGATGAGTTATCTGGGCACCGAGCGGCTCGTGCACAGCGCCATTGGTTACGCGGTGCAGAACAAGCGCAAGAGCGTCACTCTTGTGCACAAAGGCAACATCATGAAGTTCACGGAGGGCGGATTCCGCGATTGGGGCTATCGCGTGGCGAAGCAGTTCTACGGTGCGGAAGAAATCGACGGCGGCCCGTGGTGCCGAATTCCCGTCGGCAAACCGGGCGGCGGGCTGGTGATCAAGGATGTGATCGCCGATGCGTTCTTGCAGCAGATTCTGACACGGCCGGGCGAGTATGACGTGATCGCCACTCCGAACCTCAACGGCGATTACATAAGCGATGCGTTGGCCGCATGTGTCGGCGGCATCGGCATTGCGCCGGGGGCCAATATCAATTACGTCACGGGGCATGCCATCTTCGAGGCCACGCACGGCACGGCGCCGAAATATGCGGGCCAGGATAAAGTGAATCCGGGCTCCGTGATTCTTTCAGGTGAAATGATGCTCCGCCACCTCGGCTGGAACGAAGCGGCGGACGCAATCATCCGCGGCATGGAGGGCGCAATCGCGGCCAAAACGGTAACATATGATTTCGCGCGGATGATGCCGGGCGCTCGGGAAGTGAAGTGCAGCGAGTTCGGCGACGCGGTGGTGAAGCACATGGCGTAGACCGTCTATCAGCGATGGCATAGGCCTGCCTAAAATGGAGTAATGAGCGGCGATTCGCAATCCAATTCGGGCTCGGGCCCGTCGTCCCAGTCATCGCACTCGTCGAGCGGTTCAACGCCGGCGAGCACCGATCTGAAGCAAACCGATGTAACGGTGATCTCCACAACTCCGCCGGTCGAGGCGGGGGCAGCGACGGCTGCGCTCGATCCGCGCCAGCTTGGCCGCGCGCTGGAAGGCCAGCAGCTCGATCATGTGCTGCTGGAAAAGTTCGTCGGCGGCGGCGGAATGGGCGCTGTGTTTCGGGCGTGGGACACGAGCCTGCATCGCACGGTTGCCGTGAAAGTATTGTCGCGCCGACAAGCCGGCGACAGTGAAAGTGAGCGGCGATTCGAGACAGAGGCTCGTTCGGCGGCCCGGCTCGACCACCCGAACATAGCCCGCGCGCATTACGTGGGCGAAGACCGCGGCGTGCGGTACATCGTGTTCGAATACATCGACGGCACGAACATTCGCGACATGGTCTACCGGTCGGGCCCCATGCAAGTGGGCGACGCGCTCAACATAACGCTGCAGATTGCGAGCGCGCTCGTTCATTCGTGGGAGCGTGAGGTAGTGCACCGCGACATCAAGCCATCGAACATTCTGATTACGCAGGAAGGGTTGGCGAAGCTGGTCGATATGGGTCTTGCACGGCTGGAATCGCTCGAGCAAACGGAGCACGACGAAACGGCGACTGGCGTCACGCTTGGAACGTTCGATTACATCTCGCCTGAACAAGCGCGTAACCCGCGGGACGCCGATATCCGCAGCGACATTTATTCGCTCGGTTGTACGCTGTTCTTCATGTTGACGGGCCGGCCGCCATTTCCGGAAGGGACGGTGCTCCAGAAGTTATTGGCACATCAGTCCGACCCGCCGCCGGACGTGCGGGAGTTGCGGCCCGACGTGCCGGACCTCCTGGCCACGGTGCTGGCAACGATGCTCGCGAAGAAGCCGGAAGAACGATTTCAAACGCCGGTCGAATTGTCGGCAGCGCTGGCTGGCTGTATCGAACAACTTGGTTTTACGCCTCCGCCCGTCGCGCTGCCGACGTACATGGGAACGTGGACGCCACCATCGAACTTCTGGCGTCGCCATGCGCCGTGGATGATTTCGGGTGCGCTGTTGCTGATCATTGTGTTAGTGCTTGGCATCGTGTGGCACCGCGGTGTATCGCCGACGCCGTTTCCGAAACTGCGAGTCCCCGAGTCGTTGAAGGTGGATGCCGCGCCTCAAACGGCGCCAGCGGGCAAGCCCGGCTCCACGCCGAGCGGTTAACTCTTCGACGCGGCTATTGGGCCGTTATTTTTGTTTCGCCGAATTCCGAATGTGGGGCTCATCTTGAGGCGGAATTCTGTTACGATCTTCCGGTGAGCTTATCCCAAAACCGTTCGGTCAGAGGGGGACAGTCCCCTTTTGCTCCGAAGACCCCGCAAAAAGGGACAGTCCCCGACGGTTTCGTATGACAGAAGAATCGACCGTCCAGCACGAGACGCTATTCGGCCATCCGGTCGGGTTGTTCACGCTGTTCTTTGCTGAGATGTGGGAGCGGTTTTCGTACTACGGCATGCGGGCGTTGTTGGTCCTGTACATGACCAAAGGGTTTCTCGGCTATGGCGACGGAGCCGCCGATGCCGTCTACGGTGCTTACACGGCGCTCGTTTACACCAACGGTTTCATTGGCGGACTATTTGCCGATCGGATTTTGGGACAACGGCGATCGGCCATACTTGGAGGCTTGCTCATGGCGGCGGGCCACCTGTTGATGACGCAGCAGGACTCCACCGCGTTCTATTTCGCCCTGGGATTGCTCATCGCGGGCAACGGGTTCTTTAAGCCAAATGTTACTTCGATGTTGGGCACGTTTTATCCACCCGGCAGCCCTCGTCGCGATGGTGGCTACACGATTTATTACATCGGTGTAAATCTCGGTGGAGCGATAGCACCGCTGGTTTGCGGCTATATCGGTGAGACATATGGTTGGCACAATGGGTTTGGTCTGGCGACGATTGGAATGTTAGTCGGGCTGGCAGTATTTGTCGCGCCGGTTCGATTGACGCAGATCTTGATTCTGCTAACAGCCGCAACGACCACTGTCGCGATGCTCTTTCTGCAAAACAATCCCTACCAACTAGCCGTGAATATTTTTGCCGGCGTTGTTCTGATGGCCGCCGGTATTACTGCTTTTATCGCGCTCGGTCGCGGCGGGCTACCGGCCAAAGCGGGAGAAGCACCTGATCCACAATTGCTATCCCGCCGGATAGGGCCGGTACGAATCGACGTGCTGGCGTACCTGGCAGGCGTGCTGCTCGTTCCCGTTTTTGCTCTGCTTTTACCGCACAGCAACGTAGTTTCCTACATCTTGCTGGCGTTCGGTGTTTTGTCCGTCGGGTATGTGCTAATCGCGGCGTTTCGCAGCTCGGTGATCGAACGACATCGCCTATTCGTAGTGCTCATCCTGACGCTGTTCTCGATGTTGTTCTGGGCGTATTTCGAACAGGCGGGAAGCTCCATGAATCTTTTCACGGATCGAAACATCGACCGCGTATTCGAAGGCCGAACAATTACAGTTCAAGACATTGGTAAGGACATCCAGTTCCGCATTCCTCTTGATACGTCTGATGAAGAGCTCAAAAAGCTGCCGCCACTCACCCAGGAACAGCTGGGTGAGGAGAATGGTGACACGAAGATGGGCGAACAAATCGCCGCTGCGATGCGAGAAACAGACGGTAATAAGATATTAGACGAACAGCTTAAACCGGCTGTACTGAATAACTACATAAAACAGGTAACCAGCTCGAATACGCTGACGATTACAGGTCTGACCGCGTTGCGCGACGCGCAAAAGATCGAGGCCGAAAAACCAAAGAAGGAAAAAGATAAGCCGGTTCAATCACATCCGGCAGCGGTCAACAATTTCCAAACGATCACTTGGAAGGTGACCGCACAAAATGTTGGCATGGGCGTGGGTGGAAGTGAGATCGTGGCCTCGATGTTTCAATCGGCCAACTCACTTTACATCCTGGTTTTTGGACTCGTATTCACTGCATTGTGGTCGTTTCTTTCTGCACGAGGATTAGAGCCAAGCACCCCGGTTAAATTCGCTTTGGGTTTGGCCCAGGTCGGCCTTGGCTTCGTCGTATTTTGGTACGGCGCGACGTATTTGGCGAATGCTCGCGGAATGGTACCCATGTGGTGCTTGCTGGTCGGCATCCTGCTCCAGACGACCGGGGAATTAAGTCAATCGCCAATTGGCCTATCAATGGTCACGAAGCTGTCCCCGAAGTATTTGCTCAGCACAGTAATGGGAACCTGGTTCGTTGGACTAGGCATCGCGAATGATCTAGCAGCCAGGATCGCAAAACTCGCCGCTGTCAGTCACGGGACGCATGAAGGTCCGCAAGTGGTCCCTGTGCCTTCTGGCACTGTGCACATCTACGGCCACGTATTTGGCCAGGTCGCGGTGGCCGCGTTCATTACGGCCCTCGTCTGCTTCGCGTTATCGCCCCTCCTAACAAAATGGATGCACATCGAAGTGGAGCAGGAGTGAGCATGCTCACGGTTCTTAAGCAGCCAGCGCCGTATGTTTCCTTGACATCCGGCATCGTCGCTGTTTATCGTAGGCATGATCGCGTGGCAGCGGCCGCGATTCCCACCCCTATTACCTTCCTTCCGATCGAGCTCCGA
>DASZZA010000452.1:0-1916 GCA_035545135.1 Lacipirellulaceae bacterium
GAGGCGCTCACGCGATCGGCACGCGTTGCCGATGCATTGCCCGACGGATTTCACACATTCGAAAACCAGGGTTCGGGCGTATAGGGAAACGATTGCGGATTTCGGATTATGGATTGAAAGACAACAATTCGAAATCCGCAATCCGAAATTGACTGACATCCTACTTCTTTGGCTCCTAGCACCTTACCTTCCGTTCAACTCTTCACCGACGGCGCCTGCAGCGGCAATCCGGGGCCGGGCGGCTGGGCGTTCATTTTGCGGCATCCAGCGACCGGCAAGGAGATGGAGCGATCGGGCGGCGAGGCGCTGAGTACAAACAACAAAATGGAGCTAACCGCCGTCGTGCGGGGCCTGGAAGCACTCAAGATGCGCAGCCACGTCGAGCTGTTGACCGACAGCGTGTACGTCGGCAAGGGAATCAGCGAATGGCTGCCCAAGTGGAAAGCCAACGGCTGGCGACGCAAAGATCGGAACAAGCTGGTGCCGATCGCGAACGAGCCGTTGTGGCGCAAGCTGGACGCACTCTTGGCCAAGCATCGGGTGAAGTACACGCGGGTGGCCGGGCACAGCGGGCATCCGGAGAACGATCGCGTCGATGAGCTGGCGGTGGCCGCTTATCAGCAGTATTTGTAGCAGTTGGCCAAGAAGGCCCGACTATGTAGCCGCGGTATCCTGCCGCGGTCTTTGGAATCGCCGTACAATGACTGCATGAGCGCCGCATCACGAACGAGCGAGCAGCAATCAGCGCCGCGACGGCAGCCGACGCCGGCGGAAGTGCTGGCCACGCCGGTGGAGTTTGTGCGCGGCGTTGGTCCGCAGCGTGCCGCGATGTTGGCGCGATTGGGAGTACGGTCGGCCGGCGACCTCGTCTTCTTGTTTCCTCGCGACTACGAGGACCTTTCGGATCGTCGCGAGATCGGCGATTTGGATGAGGAACATGTGCAAACGGTGCGCGGCGAAGTGGTCGAGATCGATGCCCGCAGCAGTGGGTTTGGCAAGAGCGTGGTGGGCGTGCTGGTAAGGTCCCTTACCCCGTCCCTCTCCCATGGGGAGAGGGAGTACGAGCACCTGCGGGCCATTTGGTTCAATCAGCCGTTCATGCGGGAGAAGTTTCGCGAGGGGCAACATTTGCTGCTGTCGGCCAGGCCGCGGTTTCGCGGCGGGCGGTGGGAGATGCCGCACCCGCGTGTCACTTGGCTCGATGGGCCAGACGATCAGCCGGAGATGCGACTGCTGCCGTTGTACCCGCTGACCGAAGGGCTGACGCAGTATCAAGTGCGCCGGATGGTTGCGAGCGCGCTGGAAAACTTCAGCCACGTTCTGGAGGAGGTTTTTCCGGAATCGCTGCTGCGGGAATACGATTTGATGCCGCTCGCCGAGGCGCTGCCGGCGATCCATTCGCCGCCGGACGCCGAGGAGCTTGAACGCGCGCGGCGGCGGTTCGTGTTTCAGGAACTGTTCATCTTGCAGTTGGCTGTGGTCGCGCGACGATGGCAGCAGCAGGTGGGCTTTCGTGCACCGATGCTGGAGGCGTCAGCGGAAATTAACGCGCGCATTGAGCGTTTGTTTCCGTTCGAGTGGACGGCCGGGCAGCGGACCGCGATAGGCGAAATTGCGGCCGACTTGGCGAGCGAGACGCCGATGAATCGATTGCTCCAGGGCGACGTAGGCAGCGGCAAGACGGTCATCGCGGTGTATGCGATGCTGGTTTGCGTGGCCCGTGGATGTCAGGCTGCGCTAATGGCGCCGACGGAGATTCTGGCGCGTCAACATGCCGAGACGCTTGGCGAATTGTTGCGGGCAAGCCGGGTGCGGTACTTGTTGCTGGTTGGCGGCATGACGCCGAAAGAACGCGAGGCGGCGTTGGCCGAGATTGCGGCCGGAAACATCGATCTCGTGATAGGAACGCATGCGGT
>DASZZA010000453.1:0-3250 GCA_035545135.1 Lacipirellulaceae bacterium
GAAGCAGCTTAATGGTTGGGCAGGCGATCAACGGCGACGCGGGCATTCCTAATCAGAATTCCAATGTCGTTGGCCGCAAACAGATGAATCATGTGCTCGCCGATAGCAAGGAGAAGAGCGTTTGGGGGCGACTGAATGCAATTGAGGAAACGACAGTAAACTCAGTAACTTCCAGTGACGGCAAAGTTGCGGGGCCGACTGTCGCACCGGCGTCTGTTCCAGGGCAAGCCTCAGCACTTTCCTCGTTGTACGCACTCGACGCGTCCGATGCGCATGTATCGCAACACTTTGGTCTTGGGGGGCTTATCAACGATAGCGCCACGTATGGCGACGTTAGCGGAACGCTTGACAGCAATAGAACAGCCGTTGTCGATAGGAAGAAGAATATCAACCTTGGATACAAGTGGCAAAACAGTACTTCCACCTCCGAAGGCACCGGTCCCGGCCTCTCCGGCGACCAGTATACGCGAATCGTCGAAAACCCGTTCATCAAAGCCGAGGGCGGCGCGGCCGTTTCCACGTTCTCGATCGACGTCGATACCGCATCGTACACCAATGTCCGCCAATTCCTGATGGAAATGAATCAACTTCCGCCGCCCGATGCCGTGCGGACCGAAGAGCTCATCAACTACTTTCACTACGACTACGCGGGACCGAAGCCGTCGGATGATGCACCCTTCGCCGCCCACATCGAGGTCGCCGGTTGCCCCTGGGCGCCTGAGCACCGGCTGGTGCGGATCGCAATCAAAGGCCGCGAAATGGACCGCCACAAGCGGCCCCAATCGAACCTTGTATTCCTTATTGATGTTTCGGGTTCGATGGACGAGCCGAACAAACTGCCGCTTGTTATCTACGGTCTGGAGCAGCTCACCCACGAGCTGGGCGAAAACGATCGCGTGGCAATCGTCGTTTACGCGAGCAGCGAAGGCGTCGTCCTGCCCAGCACACCCGGCACCAAGCAGGAGACGATTCTCGCGGCGCTCTCCAAGTTGAAGGCTGGCGGCTCGACCGCGGGCGGCGCGGGCATTCAGCTCGCCTACCAGATCGCGGAGGACAATTTCATCAAGGGCGGCACCAATCGCGTCATCCTCTGTACCGATGGCGACTTTAACGTCGGCGTCACCAGCACCGCCGATCTGGAGCGCCTGGTCGAGAAGAGAGCCAAGGACACGGGCGTGTTTCTCTCCGTACTTGGTTTCGGCCGCGGCAACCTCAACGATACGATGATGGAGGCCATCTCGAACCACGGCAATGGCAATTACCACTACGTCGATAACCGTACGGAAGCTCGCCGTGTGCTGGTGGAAGAGATGACCGGCACGCTCGTAACCATCGCCAAAGACGTGAAGATCCAGGTCGAATTCAACCCGGCCCGAGTCGGCGGTTATCGCCTCATCGGCTACGAGGACCGCATGCTGCGGACCGAGGACTTCAACGACGACAAGAAAGATGCCGGCGAAATCGGCGCCGGCCACACCGTGACCGCGCTCTACGAGCTTGTTCCCGCCGGCAAGCACGTCGAAGTCGGTCCAGTTGACAAGTTGAAATACCAACCGGATGCGACAGCGAACTCGCCGGCGGATCAGAAAGCGACATCAATGATCGCAAAAGAACTTCTCACGCTCAAGATGCGCTACAAAGCCCCTGATGGCGACACGAGCAAAAAGCTCGAATGGCCCGTCACCGACGACGGCAAATCGTTTGCCGCCGCCTCAACCGACACGAAGTTCGCCGCCGCGGTCGCCGGCTTCGGCCTCCTGCTGCGTAACTCGCAATACAAAGGTAACCTCACATACGCCGCCGATCTGGAACTGGCCCAAAGCGCCATCGACGACGATCCGCACGGCTATCGCAAGGAATTCGTCAAAATGGTCCGCAAAGCCAAAGAGCTGCGGCACGAGTAGCTTCTTCGATCGAAGCGCACGGTGCCGTCGTGCGACGACGCAGCCCGGCGCGAACGCTCGCGTCTGCCGCCAAGCCAGACCGACCGCCCCACGCGTCAACAACCCCAACTCCGTTCCACTCCCGAGTTAACCGCATCGACGAACCTTAAAGGCGTTCCACTCCAAAGCCCGGGGTCGCGGCGCAGCCGCGCACCCTGGGATCGCGCAGATAACACCGGTTACCCTGAAGGAGTTTAAGACCGGCTGCGACCCGCGCGTAACACCGTGGGCGTAAAACGCACGGTGTAATTCGCCACCCAGCGCGCGCCGCTTCGGGGCGACGCTGGGCTGTGGACTTAAACCGCTTCGCCGTATTACCCGACGTCGCTCAACTCCAGCGCGTTCCCATAACGCACTAACATCTGCCGCCGCAGTCGCGCATGATCCGGCTGTTTCAACCCTGGATCAGCCGCAAAAAGTTTTTGCGCTTCACGTCGCGCCTCTTCCAAAATCGACCGATCGCGACGTAGATCGGCGATCCGCAACGGCGGCAGGCCGTGTTGCTGCGTACCGAACAGGTCGCCCGGCCCACGAAGCTGAAAATCCATTTCCGCCAGCTCAAAGCCGTCTCCCGTCGCAGCAAATGCATTGAGCCGCGCCCGGGCCTGCTCCGTAAGCGCATCATTCACCAATATGCCACAAAAACCGGCCAGCTTTCCACGGCCGACCCGGCCCCGCAATTGGTGTAACTGGGCCAGCCCGAATCTTTCCGGCGAATCGATGACCATGATACACGCATTCGGCACATCGACGCCCACTTCGATCACGCTCGTCGAAACCATTACCTGCGTGCGGCCGGCGCGGAAGTTCTCCATCGCCTCAGCCTTCTCGGCCGGCGACATGCGGCCGTGGATGATGCCAACGCGGAACGCGGCCAACTCGCCGTTGGTCAGTCGTTCGAATGCTTCAGCCACGCTGGCTGCAGCGATATTCTCCGATTCATCGACCAGCGGCGCCACCACATAGGCCTGCCTACCCGCCCGCAGCTTTTCGCGAACAAAACTCCACCACCGCGGCTGCTCGCCCGCCGAGACAACGTACGTGCGTACCTCCTGCCTGCCTGGCGGCATTTCGCGCAGCGTCGTCACGTCCAAGTCGCCGAACATCGTCATGCTGATCGTTCGCGGAATCGGCGTGGCCGTCATCACCAGGTAATGCGGCGATTTCTCTCCCTGTCGTAACGCCGCCCGTTGCCGCACGCCGAACTTGTGCTGCTCGTCGATGACGACCAGCCCCAGCCGGGCAAACTTGACGTCGGCATTGATGACCGCCTGCGTGCCGATCACGACTTGCACTTCGCCCGTGGC
>DASZZA010000454.1:0-1670 GCA_035545135.1 Lacipirellulaceae bacterium
CGTACAGCGCCTTTTCCAACAAATATGCCGACAGCAGTGTTTCTAATTGCGCACGGTCGGCGGGCAGAAAGTGGCCCGGCGCGGCGGTCGCGAGGTAACTTCGCAAGAACGTGTCTGAGACCCAGGTGGACCAGAACGCGGCCCAATCTTTCATCGTCGAATCCGCGTGTTGGACAATTAGAGCTGCCGATTGACCGCGCAGCGCGGCGTGAGCCACGTAGTGAAAGGATCGCAGCATTCCGGCGACGTCACGCAGCGGGGAGGCTTTGATGCGGCGCTCGCTTACCGGCCGCTCCGGCTCGCCTTCAAAATCAATGATCACGAAATCCTTTCCGGTAAAGAGGATTTGGCCCAGGTGCAAATCGCCGTGGCAGCGAATCCGCTGGGCATCGATGTGGCCATGCAACAACCGCGTAAAATTCGCTAGCAGGTCGGGTTCGCGCTGAAGCAATTGATCGGCGCGGGCCTGCGCGTCCTCGCTCAGGTAACGACGCGTTGCACGAAGAAATTCCAGGGTTGAGCGGGCCTGGCTGCGCATCGATTGGTACAGGCCGCGCTGATACAGCCGGGTGAACGGCTCGGGCGTAAACGCCGCTCCGCCATCGCCACGGGCCAATGCGACGTGAAGTTCGCCAGTGCGTCGTCCTAGCAATTCGGCCCAACGCAAGTAGCCGCCGATCGTTTCCTGGGCTATCGTCGGCACTTCAGCATCCGCCAGTTGCACGAGACCGGAAGATTCTGGGTTCGGGGGCTGTGGTTCGGATGCTACGGCCGCTGCGGAGTTCGGGGAAGTTGCGGGTGGAAGAGACTGCACATGCTCGAAGTATCGGCTTAGTTCATCGAGCGTGTAGGTCCATGCATCGCCAACGTTTGCGACAAACTCGTGGAGTATACCAATCGTCATGGGCTGAGCCCAATCGGGGCGGTATTCCACAGCGCCGGCAACTTGCGGCACAAACGGCAGCGGCTCGCGTTCGGTGAGCAGTCGCCCGATTTCAAAATCCGGATTGACGCCCGGCGTCACGCGGCGAAAAAGTTTCAAGATGAATCGTTCGCCGAACGCCGCCGACTTGTTGATTTTCTCGCCGCCAAACACCGTATGTGGCAGTCGGCCCAGCGGTTCGGAAGCTAGCCGGGCGAAGGCCTCGGTGCGCGTGCCGGATAACGTGCCGTGCTGGGCGCGAAATCTTCGGCGGCTTGAAACGGCGTCGAAAAGCCCTTGCCACATTTCATCGGACCATGTCGCCTCGCACACAGTAAAAACCTGATGCTGGTTGGCCACCTCAACGCGCATGATGCCGGACGATGGATGGGTTTTATGAAGTTCGTTCGCGGCTTCGTCGTCGAGCATCGTCACGGGCACAACGTACGCATCGGGCTCACCCTCCGAATAATTTGCGCCGACGAGCAGCAGCCGCACGCTGGCGACCGGCCCGGACCCGTCGAGGTCGAACCAGTCGATGAGTTCGACTTTTTGCAGCGTGCGTGCCTTGCCGGCGAACCACCGCTGCTGCTGTAAGTAGGCTTCGACGGCCTCGCTGAGCACTTTCCGGCCGCGGCCCGAGAAAAGGTCGTGCCATCCGCTGCTCGCGCGAAAGAATGGCAGTTTGCCGTGCGCATGCTCGACTCCTTCTCCGTCGCCGCCGATGCTGAACCAATAGAAACCGTGC
>DASZZA010000455.1:0-6766 GCA_035545135.1 Lacipirellulaceae bacterium
TATCCGACGCGGCCAGTGCAAATCGTCGTCGGCTTTCCGCCCGGGGGTTCAAACGACATCATTGCACGCCTGATCGGGCAATGGCTGTCCGAACGGCTTGGCCAGTCCTTCGTGATCGAGAACCGGCCGGGCGCCGGCAGCAATATCGCCACGGAGTTGATCACCAAGGCCAACCCCGACGGTTATATGCTGCTCGAAGCTCTCGGGATTAACGCCTGGAACACGACGATCTACGACAATCTCAATTTTAATTTCATCCGTGATATCGCGCCCATCGCGAGCATCGGGCGCGAGGGCGGAGTGATGGTGGTCAATCCGTCGTTTCCAGCAAAGACCGTTCCGGAGTTCATTGCCTACGCCAGGGCCAATCCGGGCAGGATCAACATGGCGTCAGCCGGCGTCGGTAGCGCAGGACACCTTTACGGCGAGCTGTTCAAGGCGATGACCGGTGTCGATATGGTTCATGTGCCGTACCGCGGCGGTGCGCCGGCGCTGACCGCTCTGCTTGGCGGGCAGGTGCAAGTCTTCATTCCTCAGGTCGTGGCGTCGATCGGATACATCAGGAGCGGCAAACTGCGAGCCCTGGGGGTGACGACCGCCACGCGAATCGACGCATTGCCGGACGTGCCGCCCATCGGCGATTTTGTGCCGGGCTACGAGGCGAGCGGCTGGCAGGGCATCGGCGCGCCGAAAAACACCCCGCCGGAGATCATCGCAATCCTCAACAGAGAAGTGAATGCCGCTCTCGCTGATTCCAAATTCAGAGCACGGCTCGCTGACCTAGGCGTCGAGCCATTCTCCAGCTCGCCTGCGGAATTCGGCAGGTTCATCGTCGAATATACCGAGAAGTGGGCAAAGGTGATCCGCACGGCCAATATCAAGGCGGAGTAATTTTCCACCCATCCGTCATTCTTTTAGGATGCAGGCCGTGAAGCGGCAATTACACTTGAATTTGTTCATCCATAGCCGCGGCCATCATGAGGCATCGTGGCGGCACCCGGCATCCTCGCCGCTGGCGCTGACCGACATCCGTTACTACCAGGGTTTGGCGCAGCGTGCGGAGGGGCGCTCTTCGATTCCATTTTTCTGGCCGACCAGCTCGCTTTGGGAGACGATGCCTCCCAAGCGGCGCGCACCTGGCTTGAGCCTGTGACTGTCCTGGCTGCAACTGCAGTAGCAACCAACAGGATCGGATTGATCGGTACGTGTTCGACGACCTACACCGAGCCGTTCAATCTTGCCCGCCAATTCGGAGCGCTGGACCACATCAGCAACGGTCGGGTGGGTTGGAATATCGTCACCTCGTGGCTTGCAACGGCAGCGGCGAACTTCGGCGGCTCAGGCCAGATCAGCCACGCGGATCGATATGCGCGCGGCGAGGAATTCATGGCCGTCGTCAAAAAGCTGTGGGACAGTTGGGCCGAAGACGCCGTCATCGACGACCGCGAGCACGGTTGTTACGCCAAGCCAGACCGGATTCGGCCCATCGACCACAAGGGTCAGTACTACCAGGTCGCCGGCCCGCTGAACTTGCCGCGCACGCCGCAAGGCCGGCCAGTTTTCGTGCAGGCAGGCTCATCCGATACCGGCCGCCGCTTCGCAGCGCGGCACGCTGAGGCAGTTTTCACCGCTCATCTGGAGAAAGCTACAGCGCAGGCATTTTACACCGATCTAAAAACACTTGCGGCGGCCGAAGGCCGGGCGCCCGAGCAAGTTTTGATCTTGCCGGGGCTGAGCCCGATGATTGCCGCCACCGAGGCTGAAGCACAGCGTCTGGCGCGCGAACTAAACGAACTCTCCGACCCGGAGGTTGGCCGCAAACGATTGTCCGGAAGGTTCGGCGGCTATGATTTCTCGCATTTACCCCTGGACCGCCCCCTGATGCCAGAGGATTTCCCCGCGCCGTCGTCGGTGGAGGCTGCGCGCAGCCGCACCGAGGTGATCTTGAGGTTCGTAAAGCGGGAACACCCGACGCTGCGACAACTCCTTGGCACGCTCGCTGGAGCGCGCGGACATTTTACCTTTGCTGGAACGCCGGAGCAGGTCGCGGACCTGATCGACGATTGGTTCATGAACGGCGCTGCCGATGGCTTCAACATCATGCCGCCACTGCTGCCCTCCATGTTGACCGTTTTCAGCGCTGAGGTTGTTCCGCTGTTGCAGCGGCGCGGGCTATTTCGGACGGCTTATACGGGAACAACGCTGCGCGAGCACTATGGGCTGCAACGGCCCAAAAGCGCATTCGACGCGGCGGCGATTGCAACGGTCTGATGTGGTGCGCCAAATCAGGTTGTCAATCAGATCCAACTTGCGCCCGAATTTACACAGAGACAGGTCGACCTGATGCAGGCTCTGGTCCAGGTCGCTTCACAAGTGGCAAAAAAGAACCACAGACTCTCAGCTGCTCTTGCTGTCTTTGCCGAGGTCGCGGCTCGAACCAAATAACAAAACCTGGAATGCCCAGGTAGGTCAAAGCGTCCAATATCGAAGCAGAATAGACTCCCTCCGTTATGCGAGATGGCCCATGCGCCCCCAGCCGCTTATTGCAGTGAGCGACGTCGCGGCGAGTAACTGCTGGTACCGGACACTACAGGACTGCGACGCCGCAGGCCTTGGCCCGAAATACGACACGTTGGTCGCCAACGGCACTCTGATCCTTCAGTTACATCGCTTCGATGTCGAACACCATCATGGCCGCATTGGCGACCGCTTCAGTCCAGACTTGTCAAGCCAGCCGTCGCTCCCAAATCGCCATAGCACTCGCGGCACCGCGGCTGCATCCCCCACCGCGATTTCGTGCCTTGGCGCTTTTCCGTCGCCGGTCGCATCGGCACGCAATAATCTCCTCATGCCGGCGACCGAAAACCTGCACAGGAAATGACTTAAGTCAGCGAAAATCATCGCCAATCTTCTTGGGTGATTTTGCGAATATGATCCATGAAAAGTTCGACCACCGGACTCAGCGTTCGATGTTTCAAAGTGATCATCGCGATAGGCCTCGGCCGGATACGCAAATCGATCGGCAGTATCTTCAACGACCACTGCTTCGCGTTGTATCGAAGTATCGATTTCGAAAAAAGAGTGAGAAATCGGCCAGTCGCCAGCAGTTCTCTGCGAAGCACAATGGAGTCGGAAATCACCCTCGCCGACGGAATACCCAAATCGTATGCCTTGAATGCTTCGGCAATCATTGTGCCCCAGACTTGGCCTGGCGAGAACAGCCAAGGCTCGTTTATCAAGTCCGCCAGGGACAGCTTACGGCGGCGTGCCCATGGACTGCGCTCTCCCGCCACCACCGAATATGGATCGTCGAAAAGAATTTCGGCGTTGAGCTTCTCGGTCACGGGTTCGGCTAGCCTTGCAAGTAATAGATCGACCTTGCGCTCGTGCAATTCCCTGAATTCCAAAGTCGAAACGTCGGTCCGGACGGTGCGAACGACAACCTGCGGGCATTCGCGTGAAAATCGGTCGATCACTGCAGCGAGGAACCCAGTCGCCAACGGTTCGGGACTTCCGATTCGAATCTCGCCCGCACCCGGATTTGTGAGGGATTCGATGTCCTTAATGCCCTGCCTTAATTCATCGAATACGATGTGGCCGCGATTTAGAAGCGCGCGTGCGTAAATCGTCGGCTCGATACCGTGAGGGCTGCGGTCCAAGAGACGGACATCAAGCGTGCGTTCAAGGTTGGCGATTGCCTCCGATATCGCCGACTGCGACATGGCGAGATGCGGAGCCGCCTTCGCCATGCTACCCCAGCGCACGACGGTCGATAATATGTGGACGTCGCGCAGGCGCAGCCGCCGGCCGATACGACTTTCCCAGTCCCACGTTGGACGGGCCATCGGTGCCACCGATAGGGTTAGAGCCTATTCGCCATAGCAGTAAATAGCCAAGCCATCTATGTTTCAACATCGGCGCATGGGCTCCATCAACGGGCAATCGGAAGGCAATCGATGCGCCGACGCCTCAGCGAGGTCCACGATGAAACTTCCCCGCCGAAATTTTCTGCATCTGGCCGCAGGCGTTGCCGCGCTTCCCGCCGTCTCGCGCATCGCTTGGGCGCAATCCTATCCAACGCGGTCAGTGCGGATCGTCGTCGGCTTTCCTGCCGGCACCTCGTCCGACATCACCGCGCGGCTGACCGGCCAATGGCTGTCTGAGCGGCTTGGTCAGCAATTCATCGTAGAAAATCGAACAGGCGCTGGGACCAACATTGCCGCCGATGCAGTGGTGCACGCGGCCGCCGACGGCTACACGCTGCTCTGGGTCACCCAGACCAACGCGATCAATGCGTCAATTTACAAGACGCTTAATTTCAATTTCATTCGCGACATCGAGCCCGTCGCCAGCATTATTCACGTTCCAGCGGTGATGATGGTGCATCCATCGGTTCTGGCCAACACCGTGCCGGAGTTCATAACCTATGCCAAAGCAAATCCGGGCAAGATCAACATGTCGACGCCTGGCATTGGCAGCATCAATCACGTCGCCGGTGAACTGTTCAACATGATGGCTGGCGTCGATCTGATCGCGGTGCACTATCGCAGCAGCCAGTTTCCCGATCTGCTTAGTGGCCAGGTGCAGGTGACCTTTAATCCGCTGCCGTCGTCGCTCGAATTCATCAGGGCGGGCAAACTGCGCGCGCTCGCGGTGACCAGCGCGATGCGTCAGGAGGTGCTGCCCGACACCCCGACTGTGGCTCAGTACTTGCCGGGCTATGAGGCGACTGCGTGGTTTGGTATTGGCACACCGAAAAATACGCCCAACGAAATTCTCAAGAAGCTGAACGGCGAGATCAATGCGGGCCTCGTCGATCCGCAATTCAACGCACGGCTGGTCGATCTGGGCGGGACACCCTCGCCGATGACGCCCGAAGACTTCAGGAAGTTGATCGCCGAAGAAACCGAGAAGTGGGCGAAGGTGGTGAAGTTCGCTGGAATCAAACCGGAGTAATGCTGCCATGCTCCATCCAGTCGTCACGAAGATCGCTCACCTCCTCGGCAATCAATCCATCAGCAAAGCTGAGTTGTCTGCGACGCATTGCGATCATGGTTTGCTCCGCGTCTTCGATGCGGCCCGTTCCGCGCGCAGCAGGTCATGATTGAGCTCGCAGATCGCCTCCTTCAGCTCTTGATAATTGTTCAGCCAGCGCACCCATCCCCTCATGCGTGAATTGGGCGGCAATCCTGCCCGAACAGGACTGGCCGCGATGGCTCGGCGAGGAGCCGGCGAGAAGCTCATCTCCTCTCGCTGGGTCCCGCCATTTCGCAGGTCGCAAAAGCAGGGCCCCGGCAGCTTATTTTTTCATCCAGTAGTCGATATCGGTCTGGCTCTCATTGAACCCTGTCTTACCGGTTGTATCGAAGATAGATGAGAGTCGAACAATGCCCTGCATCCCGGCGAGCTTTCCCGTGCCGCCGGTGATGAAACCGACTTGCGTGTTCGAGTTCAGATTTGAGGTCGTCTGTGTGACAGAAATATTGCGTGTAAAAAACTTGTCGCCATTCGCCATCACATAAACGTTGTAACTCGTTCCGCCTCCATAGCCTCCGGTCAAGTCGAGATATCCACGGTTCCACACCTCGACGAGCCTGAGCCCGTCGATGACGGGCGGATTGTTGGGATAGGTGCGGTGAACTTCGAAAACCCGCACGATATGGTTGGGAACGTCTCCCGCGTCGATATTGAGTTGTTGGGTTGGCTTGCTGTTTTCGGCAGCAGTCTTGAAGGAAACGTGTTGTTTCTCTTGAGCGAAGGCGCTGCCCGGCAGCGCAGCAAGCCCCAACGCGGTGAGCGCAGTCAGACTAAGAATATTGACGCGGTTCATCATTTTTCTCCCTCTGTGATGTTGCGTACGCGAGGGTGTGCGGACGGGCTTACGCACTCGTTGGCACAAAAAATAGGCAAGGCGAATGTCCAGCCATTGGTGGTGACGTCGAATGCTATCCCTTCCGGCGTTTGGCATTTGACCTCGCAAAACACGTTCGGATCCTTCTCGAAACGACCAGTCATGTAGCTGTCGCCGACCTGTCCGATCTGGATGTCGGCTTGTCCGCATTGTCGACCCAGATTCCGAAGCGGATGATGCACTCGTAGTCCTTCTGCATTTCAAAGCGGGGTACAGTTTGTCGCCGAAATTCACGAGCGCGACATTCATCAACCTTCCTCGTCATGTATACATTACGCATACCATTCATGCTTGTATCATTGGCACAAAGCTCTTCAAAAAGAATGGTTCTGCTTTTGCGGCGTTATAGGCGAATATCGCGATGTTGCGGAATTTGGTGGACATGACGTTCTCTTCGTTCGGCCTTCGAACCGAGGAAATTTGACTTGATGTATACATAGAAACGTGCATGTATGCAAGCGCTGGCCAAGCCAAGAGGATGGGATGCACGCCCGATTAGCTGCCCTATTTGCCATCGGTCTAACAACGAACGCGGCCAGCGCCGCATGGCCAGAGCGATCCGTCACGCTCATCGTGCCGTTTGCTGCCGGCGGAATTACCGACACACTCGCCCGCATCACCGCCGCGCGACTTCAGTCCGCGCTCGGTCAGGCCTTCGTTGTCGAAAATCAAGCCGGAGCTGCTGGTTTGATTGCGACCGCACGTGTCGCTCGCGCGCAACCGGACGGCTATACGCTTCTGTTCGGGACTGTCTCGCAGATTGCTATTGCGCCGTTCACGAACAAGATCCCTTACGATCCGATCAAAGACTTCAGGCCGGTATCAATCGTCGCCACGAGCCCCTTCGTACTTACT
>DASZZA010000456.1:0-11300 GCA_035545135.1 Lacipirellulaceae bacterium
TGTAATCGGCGGCACGGGCGAAAAAGCCTGCGCCGCTGGTCGCCTTGCCAAGCCGAACACCAGGGACAATTGTCACGCGACTCATACGGCTGCCTCCAATCGGGCTGCACTGAACTGTTCCGCGGCAGACGGACGGGTGAGCAACCGGTGTGAATAAAGCGCAAGAGCCACGGAGACACCCAACAACAATGAGCCGATCGCGACATGAGCGGTAATGATATTAGTTTGCAGCCAGCCGCCGTCTCGAATGGCCACGCTGGGACCGGAAAACCAACTTCTGGCCCAGGTTGGAATCGAATACTTCACGATCCACGTTGAGGCGCCGAGCATCAGTTGCAGCGAGATCAAAGTGCCCAACGCCAGCGCAAGCCGACCGAGCGGCCGGATGCTGCGAACGCGGCTGAGCACCGACCAAACGAGCACGCCGATGTGCAGCGTGAGCACGGCGGCAAGGAACAGATGGAATTTCACCGCCATAAGGAAGGCGGCTGGGTCCGAATTCACCGGCACATGGCGAAGCACGGCGCCGAGCACGATTTGCAAATAAACCAGCACCGCGGTGACGGTCGCCAACAGGCGGATATGACCGGCCGCCCCGCTCAAGCGCGATGCATTCGGGCGCTCGTTCTCGGCGCGCCTTACAACGTCGCTCGCATTTGCATTCGCACCCGCAGCCCAACGGCGCGACGTGACAACTGCTAAGGTCACAGTGGAAGCGAAAAACAGTGGACCAGTCATGCCGTGCAGCATTGCCAGGGTTCGCTCATCGAACAAGACCCTCATTCCGCCGAGGAAGCCTTGAAAAACGACGAGCGCGAGCGCAGCGAATCCCAATCCACATACCCAAAGTCGACGTTCGAGTCGCACAAGCACGACCAGAAGTCCAATCGTGATCATCCCAACCGACGCTGCCAACAGGCGATGCCCGTGCTCGACGAACAAGTCCCACGGACCGGCGAGCCAGGTTTGCCATGGGTACAAAAACAAGTTGTAGCCGTAAGTATTCGGCCAATCTGGCACCGCCATACCGGCTTTGGTCGTCGTCACCAGACCACCAACCCACAGCAACGGGAATGTTGCGCACGCCAGCACGACGGCCCAACGGTGGGGCCAGGGCGAGCGAACAAATTGGTGCGGGCTGCTCATAAACTTACGATTCGCGACGGACAACGATGTTTCCTAGTGTGCGGGCACAGGAGCGGGCGCAGGTTGGTTCTGCGGCGGCGGCATCGTTTGCGGGTAATAATCGATATCCACCTCCGGCGAACCGTATTCGTACGGTCCACGGAAAACCACCGGCTGGAAATCGAAATTGCCGTGGCCCGGTGGGCTCGGCGCCTGCCATTCCAGGGTGTTGGAATGCCAAGGATTCCGCCCGGCGGGCGGACCAAAAAACATGCTGTAGAAAAAGTTCACCACGAAAATGATTTGCGAAGTGACCAGCAGGATCGCGCAAATGGTCATGAACTGGTTAATGGGCTGAAACACCTTGAAAGTCGCGTAGTGGTACGGATCGGCCAACCGGCGTGGGAAGCCAATCAGAACGTGCATGGGAAAGAAGACGCCGTTCAGGAACATGAACGTCAGCAGAAAATGGACTTTTCCCCAACGGTCGTTCATCATTCGGCCGAACATCTTGGGGAACCAGAAGTAAATGCCGCCGAAAACGCCCATCGCCGTTCCGGCAAACAGTACGTAATGGAAATGGGCGACAATGAAATAGGTATCGTGAATCATGATGTCGACCGGCGTCGCGGCCATGAAAATGCCCGACAGGCCACCGATGATAAACATCGAGACGAACGCCATCGCGAACAGCATGGGCGTCGTAAATTGGATCTTCCCGCCCCAAAGTGTCCCTAACCAGTTGAACACCTTAATCGCGCTAGGCAATGCGATAAACATGGTTGCCACCATGAAGGTCATGCCCAACACCGGGCTCATGCCCGAAACGAACATGTGATGCCCCCATACAATAAATCCCAATCCGGCAATGCCGGCCAGCGAGTACACCATCGGCTTGTAACCGAACAACGGCTTGCGGGCGAAGCAACTGATGATGTCGGAAACCATGCCCATTGCTGGCAGGATCATGATGTACACCGCCGGATGACTGTAGAACCAGAACAGATGTTGCCATAACAGCGGCTGCCCGCCGCCCGCCGCATGGGCCATGTTCGTGGCGGTCCAACCTTCCGGAATGAAAAAGCCGGTCCCGACGGTCAGATCCAAAAGCTGCATGAAAACGGCCGCCGTTAACACCGGCAACGCAAACGCCTGCAGAACGGCCGTGATGAACATTCCCCAAATCGTCATGGGCAGGCGGAACATCGTCATACCAGGAGCCCGCATCTGGATGATCGTTGTCAGATAGTTCACCGAACCCATCATCGAAGACACGCCTACGAACGCGATTCCGAGTAACCACAGCATCTGCGGCTGGAGCCATCCATTGTGAAAAACGGTGAGCGCCAACGGCGGATAGGACGTCCATCCCGCTCCCGGCGCCGCGCCGACAAAAAAGGCTGCGCCAAAGCAAACAAACGCGGGCCACATGAACCAGTAGCTCAGCATGTTCAAGGTGGGAAAGGCCATATCCTCGGCGCCGATCATGAGCGGTATCAAAAAATTCCCGAAGGCGCCTGCGAGGATCGGGATAATCACCAGAAAGATCATCACGGTGGCGTGCATCGTGAAGAGCATAGTGTAGGCTTCGGGCGCGATCTGGCCGCCTTGGGCAGAGTACACCAGCTTGCCCAGAATCGGCATGCTCGACCACGGCCAGGCCAACTGCCAGCGAACGCCTAACGCCAGCAGGCCGCCAATCAGAAACCAAATCAGCGTGCTAAACAGGAATTGGATTCCGATGACCTTGTGATCGCGCGAAAATACGTAGGTCGTCAGGAAGCTGCCGCGATGTGCATGCGCCACCTGGGGCTGGACATGAAGGTCGGCGGTGATCGTGCTCATATGGGTGAGGTGTGGTTAGCGGTTGAAATCGATCGATCAGCCATCATTGGATTGGCGCTTCGGCAACTCGATGTGATTCTTGCTCCGTATATTTTTGACTCAACCATTCATCGAAGGCGGGGCGAGGTTCAAACGTGGCCCGTCCTTGCATCTTATAGTGCCCCCAACCGCAAAGTTCGGCGCACACGATGTCGACGACCGCCGGTTCGGGCACCTTGAACCACATGTATTGGTCCATGCCGGGCACAACGTCTTGCTTCAACCGGATGTTGGGCAGAAAGAAACTGTGCAGCACGTCCTGGCTCTTGATGATGAGCAGCACCTCTTCGCCGGAGGGAAAGTGAATGTCGCCGTCGGTGCGAACGATATCGTCCGGAGTGTGCAGCACGCCGTCTTTGCCCGGATATCGCACGTCCCAATTGAACTGCCGCCCCGTGATTTCTGCCGTAACCGGAATGTGGGGCCGTCGCATCTTGGCATCGGCCCAGGCGTTCATCTGGTAAATCGCGATAAAGAGCAGCGTGACAGCCGGCAATATCGTCCACACCACTTCCAGCGTGTGGCTGCCGTGTGAGAACTTCACCGGCTCGGGATTGGAGCGGGCATTGTATTTCCAGGCAAAGTAAAACAGCGCGCCTTCAGTGGCGACGAAAATGATTCCCGTCAGCCACAGGATGAACATGAACAGGTGATCGATCACGTGCCCATTCGCGGAAATATCCTTCGGGAACCAGACGTTGTAGTGTGGCGCGATGATAAACGTCAGCACGCCGCACACCGGCACCATCAGGAAGACCAATGCCCAAAAATGCTTCACGTTGAACTCCGAATTTAGGTGTCACGTGTCAGGCGCCGGAACTGTTCCTCTGACACCTGGCAACTGACACCTGGCACCTACTCACTCTCCCGTACTCACCGCCGACGAATTCACTGGCCCCTTTTTAAGGGGTTGGCTCGCGGGTTCGAACGGCAGCGACTGCACGTAATCCACCAGTTGCCAAATTTGTTCTTGGGTCAGCGTGCCCGGAGCTCCGGGCGCCGCGGGTCCGCTCGCCGGCATTGGCATTCCGCGAATACCGGCTGAAATACGCCAGAAGATATCGATGGGCCGACGCCCGCCCCGTAATATGCCCTCGCGGAGGTTTCGCGGGATCGCGTGCCGCGGCGGCAGTAACGTGGCGATGACCGCTTCTCGCTCTTTGTACTCTTTCTGAGTGGAGCGGATTTGTTCCTTGATGTGTTCGGCGTCGTCGCCCTTGGCTTTCGTCAAATCCTTCCTTAGAGCTTCCATCTCCGCCAGCTTGGCATTCGTTGCTTGGATAAAGTCGTGAGTCGCCTTGTTCCAGTCGGAGTAGTCGTCCTGCTGACCGTCGCCCAGCGCCGTAGGACCGTGACACTTCACACAATTGGCCTGCGTGCCGTAAAACAATTCGCGACCTTTGTCCGCCGAGTCAGCGATCTGAGCCACCGTACGATTATCGGGCGGAATCGACTTTTCGTCTGGCACGATGACCTGGTCCTTCGCCGTTTGCCATGCTTCGACAATCGGCTTCAACATATCGTCGAGGATCAGCTTTTTCGTTTCCGCGTTCGAAGCTGGATCGAACTTATCGCCCGGATCGAGGTTGTCAGCGACGTAGTCCTCCAGCGCCTTCTCCATTTCGCCGCGGATGCTCAAATACTTGACGTATTCAACGAGTGCCGCGCGTTGGTCCGGCGGCAACAACGCAAACGACGGCATGGCCGTACCCGGAATTCCGTCGTGCACGATCCTCAGCAAGTCGGCCTCGGTCGGTTCGGCAGAAGTGTACGTGCTTTTGAATTTAAACACGCCCGGCCGGTAATCGCGCGGATACGGATTGAGAATATCCGCGGTCGGACCGTGGCCGTCCCCGGATATGCCGTGGCAGTGAGCGCAATGGCGGCGATACAGCCCGTGGTCTTCACCTGCCTGGTCGCTCCACACCGGCCCGGCTGCCATATTCAGTTTCTTTTGATCAAGCCCCGTCTCCGGCATGGCATACGGCTTATCCGGCGTGCCGAACATTGCACCTAAAATATTGGCGATGGCTTGCTGGTGTTGCGGCGCGACCTGTTTGGCGACCACATTCATCATGTTCAGCCGAAACTGGGGCGGATCGGCCTTTCCGCATCCAACGAAGGCAGCCACGCCCACGAGTCCGATGCATAGCCACGCCGTTGCGGAGAATTCCCTACCGCGCATGGCGAGACAAGGAGAAGGGGAGACGGGGAGACAAGGAGAAACTGGATCGCACCACGTCTCCTTGTCTTCTTGTCTCGTTGTCTCCTTATCTATGCCCATGACTGAAATTCCCTCAATTCTCAACATGGAAAACACACAGCATCGCACTAACCCTGAAAAGCGGTTGGCGACACGACGACTTTGATCTCTTTCTTTTCGTTTGGCTGCAGCGTGACTGTCATCCGCCCGCGGTTCGACCACTTGACGTCTTTCGCGTCGGACGTGGTGCCCACCAAACCGTGGCCCGCCGCGCTGCCACTCTCGTGCCACACTTGGAACTCGAGCGGCTCGCCCGCCGGCACGTTGGCGATTTGGAATTTGCCGTCCTTATCGGTCACCGCGAAGTAACCATCGGTACGCGGGAGCATCCATGCGGTCATCCAAGGGTGAATGCTGCACGTGACCTTGAACGGTACGGTTGCGGCCTTTTGAATCTTGTATGGGATTGCTGCTCCGGCGGGGATCAACTGATTGAAGCCCGCGCCGAGAATATTCGTATTATGACCGGTCGGATCGCTGTTTTTGATATCCATCGTTTCGCCAACCGTCAGTCCTAAGACGTGCGTTAGAAACACGCAATGCTTCTGATCGAATTCCACCGAGTCGGTCTTGGGGGCCGCTGAGGGATTCACGCGCGAGGCATCGCGCAGAAAAACTAGCACGTTCTTGATGCCCTTCGACCCTGGATCGACGACGAGCGTCTCTTGCGCTGGCAGCTTTCCGCCGATCGTGCAAATCTCGGGTTCCTTGGTGACGTCGTACGGCGGCATCGCCGGGGGATTTCCGTCGTACACGAACTGGCCGCTCAGCGTGGCCCAGCCAGTTCCGACGGGCGCTGCCTTCTTCTCTGTACCGGCTGTGGTACCCACCGCCAATGCTTGGCGAATCGCCTTCGCGCTCTCGGCATTGGCGACCGGCCCGAGCGCGTCGTTTTCACTACAGCCGATCAGCGTCGCGGCAGCAATCATCGCCGCACTGGCCAACACTGCAAACCTTCCACGACTTTTCATCTCGCGCCACCACCAATGAACCACGGATAACGATACCTACCTCTGCACCAACACGGCTGCCGGAACGGTGATATCTCCCAGATCGAGCGTCTTGCCGGCGGAGATCGTGATTTTGGCGCGACCGCGCCGATCGGTCGTACCACCTTTAAATTTGAGATTCCTCAAATAGCCGGGCGCTTCGTGCCAGAACTGGAATTCATGCTTTCCCGCCGGGATATCCTTGATCTCGAACGAGCCATCGTTACCCGAAACAGCCATATACGGGTGCGACTGAGCAAGCAAATAACCCTTCATCCAGGTGTGGATATTGCATTGCACGGGCGACGGCAGCGGTGAATCCTTCGTCACTTTCACTTCCGCGCTTCCGCCAGGCGGCACAATTGGGTTAAAGGCAAGCAGACTGATATTCGTGTTATGACTGACCGGTGGCGGATCGGAGTTTTCGATTTTCAGTTCCTGGCCCACGCGTACCAGTGCAATGTGGGGCGTGAATGAACAGCCCTTGTTGTCGAGCACGACCGGCTTCTTGAGCTCGGCCTCGTACTCGGGATTAACGTCCACACTCGAACCCAACGGCACCCGCAGATAAACCACCACGTTTTCCAGCCCGTCGTTCTTGCCGACGACCACGGACTCGTTTTTCGGCATCTTATTGATGCAATACTCGTCCTTGTTCACCACAAGCGGTGCGAGCTTGGGCGGCGTGCCTTTGACGACAAACCGGCCTTTGATCGAGCCCCATCCGTCGGCAGAAGCCGCGGAAACGATCACCAAAACAGCCAGTAAGCCACATAGCAATGCAGGTAATAACTTTCGCATTTTTGCCTCATCGTGTGATGCAATGGGCCGTAACGTCCAGGGCGTTCGACACCATCGACTTGAACCGGGACGCGCCGCCGTGCGACAACCTTCCTCGTAATACTAAAACTCTTTAGCGATCTCCAATTCGGCTAGCCGCCGGCCGAAGGGTTGGTGCGTGGTTGCGCGGCTGGTGGCTGGCCAACTGGGGGCTGACCGCCGGGCGCTTGCTCTTTAACAATTCCTTTGACGGAGGTCTGGCGGCGCGTGAATTCGTCGAAGTTCATCAACAAATCCACCACGCCGTCGAGCTGCGAGATGCTCGTCCCCGGGAACAAGTCTTGGCTTACACCGCCGTAGTAGGGCGGCTTCGGATCATATGGTATGTTGACCGGCATGCCGGTGTACGGCAAGGTGCGCTGCGGATTAGCGATCCAGCGCCGCACGTAATCGGGCCGCAAACGCCGATAAACCTGGTCCAAATTGGGCCCCAATCCGCGCGGCGAACCGTGCACCTCGTAGTCGCCCAGCGAATGGCACTTCACG
This sequence comes from Lacipirellulaceae bacterium, assembly GCA_035545135.1. GTDB lineage: Bacteria > Planctomycetota > Planctomycetia > Pirellulales > Lacipirellulaceae > JABDGM01. The sequence goes on from DASZZA010000456.1 coordinate 7,588, forward strand.
CAGTAGTTGCTGTTGGTGACGATTTTCATCGAGTCGTTCAGTATCGCAGGATGCGATTTTTCGAGCCCCGCCAGGTAGTCTTCTCGCCGACGAATGTCGTATTCGTACGGGAATGTCGCATTCGACTTCGCTGCGAAATAGTTCACCAGCTTGGTCGCCTCGTCGCTCGACATGTGGAAATTGGGCATTCGCAATACGACGGCCGGGCGTATCCGTGACGGGTCCATCAGGAAGTCGTGCAGCCAGTCGGTCTGAACTTTCGATCCTTCATTGTGCAGCGGCGGCGGCAGCCAACCCCATGCCTCACTCGCCACCACGTTCGGATTCGTCTTCTTCTCATCGGCAATAACGCGCGAATACAAATATCTTGTCAAGTCGCCACCGTTGGCCGCATAGCCTTCGCCATGAGCAGGACCGACGCCATTGCTGGCTGCCGGGATGCGCAATGTTTGCACGCCCACCATACGCGGGATGCCGTCGATCGTCGTCGGAAGGAACGGAATGAACTCGTAGAACCGCTGCGATTCGTGATCATCCGGTTCGATCGGCACGCCGTCTGAATCGACGAGCCGCGGCTGACCGGTCTTCTCATCCAGCGCGGGCAAACCGTGCAGCTCAGCATGCAGCATGCCTCGCTGATCCGGTTTGAGGGATGCCTCGAGCTTCTCCGCCGGTACGTCTGGCCGGATGAACGGGTAGTCGTTCGTAGTCGGCGGTGGCTCGAAACTCTTCGGCGCGTAGGCGATATCCCAACGATTCATATCCAGAATGTGGCAGCCGGCGCAGTGGTACTTGTTTAGTACATGCCTTCCTTGAATGATCGCCTCTTCGCGCGGGCTGGGCTTGTAGACGTACTGGCTGGACGGCGCTTCGTTCGTCAAACCGAGGATGAACGTCATCACCTCTTCACGCTCTTTTGCATTGAACGGGAATTTGGGCATGCGCAGTCGCTCGTCGTATCGTTTGGTGCGAGTCGTTTGATAGTCGTAACTGCGAGGCATTCGCAATTTTTGCCACAAGAAGCCGTTCCGCTCGTGGCTGTTCAGGGATTGCAGGAAGTAAGCCGTATCCGGGTCGTACTTGTCGTCGAGCGGATTGACTTCGCCTTTCTCTTCAGCCGCGGAAGCATCGTGACGCGCGGAATCACTCGCGTGGTACGTGGAGCGCGTCGGAATATATTCACCGTGCGTCCGCAGGAACTCCTCGATATTCTCGAACGCGAGCCGCGAGGTATCCTTGCGACCCCAATCGGCCAGCGGCGTGCCGATCGGCTTCGCGGTTTCGTAGCCTGGAATATCGTGGCAGCCGAAGCAGCCGTACCGGCCGATCGATTGACGGGCAACGTAAACGAGCTGCCGGCTCGCGCGGTCGTTGTCATCCTGGTAGCTGCCGAGCAATGTCTTTTCATCGACCTTGATCGTGTTTGCGAGCTTCTCGGGAATGCCGTTCTTGGCATACTCCTCGGCTCGCCGACGCGGGAACGAAGAGCTCAGCCAAACGGTCGTCAGATCGTTCAGCGCTGCCTTTTCATCGGCCGTTAGCTCGGGCGCCGGCGCCGGTTCTTCCGGTTTCCAGTCAGCCGGCACGCTCAACAAGTACGCTTCGATGTCGGCCGCTGGATCGGTGACGTGACCGGTCGGATTTCCTGCCGCATCGGTTTCGTGAATCGGGTCAAGGAACAGATTGGGCATCGCCGTCCGCGCGAAATAGTGATTCGGCGCTTTCAACCAGCTGTAGAGCCAGCGTCGCCCCTTCTCCGTATCGAGCTTCGCCGATAGCCGCGACAAGTCCGGACCCTGCGTCGAGTGAATGCCGGGGAAATCGACGTGCGAATGACACGCCAGGCATCCGCGCGTCTCGAACAGCTTCTTGCCGCGCTCTTTCGACGGCGCTTCGGTAATGCCCGGTGGCGGACCGATGTACGTGAACGGCTGGCTGTTCTTGAGCAGGAACTGGGCCAACGCGCGAATCTCAATGTGCTCGAACCGTTTGGTGTATTCCAAGTCGGTTACCAACACTTCTTTGCCGGATGCGTCGTGAATCGGGAACGCCTTTTCCTTGTTGTCCAAATGTTCATAGTTCAAAAAGAACTGTGGCATTCGCGTGGTGGGGCGGAAATCGGACGGCTTGCGAATCCAACTGTAAACCCAGTTGAAATCCACCTTGGAATTCAAATGCCGCAAGCTGAAACCGACCCTGCGGAAAATGCCGGGCTGATCGACATCTTTTAGCGCGTCGACCAGGGCGTGGGTCGTTGCCGTCAGGCGCGGCTTGCCGGCCGGCTTCCCGTCCGACTCCGGCTTCGGTTTGGCCAACTCCGCATCGGCTTTGATCGACCGCATGAGCTCGTTACGCTCGTCATTTGCATCGGCGGGATGCGCGACCAGCTTCGTCGCCCACTCGCGTTCGTCGTTGTTGAGGCCCGGATCAACCAGAATCTGCGAAGCAACTTCCGAGAAATTCGGCTCCAGGCGCAAATCGGGGCCGGTTCGTTTTGGCCCATCGTATCCGTTAATTTCGTGGCAGCCGTAGCAGCCGTATTGCCGCACAAGGTTGTAGCCAGCCATCAGCTTGGGCGCCGGCGGCTCGGGAAAACGCTCGCTCGGCTCCAGGTCCACAACCTCATGGTGGCACTTCAAGCAGTTGCTCTCGATGAACCGTTCGGGCGTCATCGGGAATCCCCAGTTGTGATTGTTGAACCAGCCATACTTGCGCGACCAAACGAGCGCTTGTTGAGGATCATTCGGCGTGTGCGATGCCCATCTAAAGGCGGTCGCACTGCCCTGGCCGTCGTGGCAGATCGTGCAGCCTACATCGCCCATTTTGTGCGGGCTTGTGCTGCCGACGAATAAGTCAAGCCGCGGATGCGACGTAAACGGCTGATCCAATCCGCGGCGAATCTTCAGCGCTATCGGTTTGCCCCAGTCGGCAATGTCTAGCAAGTAATGCCGCGCCGCATCCTGGGAATCGATTGGGCCGCCGTTGGCTTCGAGCAGCACGTCGCCCATTTGCAACCCGGCCTGGGCAGCCAGACTATCGGGCGTCACGACCTGGATGGTGACCGCCTTGGGATCGACCTGCCCGCGATCGGCCAGCCGAATACCGTAAACAGCTACAAGCGCCTCGTTGAAGTCCTCATTGGCCGCGCTCTTCGGCGCTTCCGACGGCGTCGCCAGTTGCACCATGCGATCGCGCTTGTCTCGCGGAATGGCGGGATACGCCGGCGCGGTCGCCGAGCCGGGCGCCGTCTTGTCGATCGATCGGTGACAAACGATGCAGCGATCGTAACGGGCTACCGAACTGAAGTTGTAGTTAATCGTCAGGTTCGGCAGCCAAATCTGATCCAACTTGATGTTGCCGGTGTATAGCGCATCGAGCACCGGCCCGCGATTGATCCACTCGCCGGGTGAAGTCGTAAACTGGGCTAGATTATCTTCCAGGCGCGTCTGCTCGGTTTCGATGCCCTGAATCTCCTTCTTTAAATCCAGCACGTTCGATTGAATCTGTTTTACGACCTCCTGCAGCGCGACGCGGTAATCCTTCGCGGCGGCGAGCTGAGCGTCGATTTGCACCATTTGCTCGGCGCGTTTCTCGATCCGCGCGTCGACTTCCTGAGTCGGTTTCCCCTCGCCGACCGCGATGCCTCGCGCGCTGATGTCGGCCGTTTGATCCGCCGCGACGAATTTCTTCTTCGTCTCCAGCATGTTTTCGCG
>DASZZA010000457.1:0-1670 GCA_035545135.1 Lacipirellulaceae bacterium
CGCAGTCAATGGCGATCTCGTCATGATTCGTGTGTTCTAATTTCACCGATTGGTGAGGCAAGCGTCGGAGCGTTCCGACAAGAGCCAAAACATAATTGAAGGCCGCAACAATGTCAGCGGCAGCCGATCGTCCAGCACCTAAGGCTGGCAAGACGGAACACGGACGATTTCGGCCCGAATGGAATCAGAGCGTCGCCGCACCGATCAGGATGAGCCCGGTTGCGTAAACACAGAACATGATCGCAATCAGCGCGGACATCCCGACCGGTGCATCACGAAATTCCTTCCAGATGAATACGCCCCAGATGGACGCAACCAAGGTTGCGCCCTGCCCTAATGCGTAGGAGACAGCCGAGCCAGCTATTCCGGATGCGATTACGTTGAGGCCGAGTGCCACCATCCAGATTATTCCGCCGAGAATTCCGAGCATGTGTAGCCGTGCGCTGCCTGCCATGTAGTCACGATAGGTTACACCGGCCATCCGCATGAAGATCGTATTCACCACAAAGTTGCTCAGTAGGAGCCCGATTCCGAAGAATAAGAGGGCCGAGTACGGGGTAAGATAGTCTGGTTTCACACTGCCGGTTTGATATCCAGGTGAAATTGCCTGGATGAGTCGCGGATAGAACAGTCCCATTAAACAGCCCGCCAGCAAGGCGAATAGGAGCCCGCGTCCAGGGAGGCCCGGTTTTCCGGCCGCGATGCGGCGGTTGGCAACGGCTGAGAGAAAAATCGCGAGCAGGACCAGCGCGACGCCTGTCGAGAGCAACAGGACATCGCCTTTAGGAGCCTGCCGATAGCTCACGACGGTGCCGATCACGAGTGCAAGACCGACTCCAACCGGAAATGCGACTGCCATCCCCGCTATATCGATCGCAACCACCAGTAGTATATTCGAGACGTTGAAGATGGCACCGCTTGCCATGGCCGTAAAGAGGGCTGCAGGTGAGGCGTTCGCGAGGTTCTCCGTCGCAGACACTCCGTGGGAGCCAAAACTGCCGAGCGTCGCAGCGAACATGACCCCGCACAGTAGCACGCCGATCGCGTAGTCCCAGTAGTATAACTCGAAGGGCCAACGTTCACGCCCAGCGAGCTTTTGCGTATTGGCCCATGATCCCCATCCAAGCATTGTAAAAACACAAAAGAGGATTGCGAGTGGAAGGCTCTGAACGATGAACATATGCGATTCCCATTGGGCACGGACCTAATCGATGGCGGCGAGCCGTCCAGAGGCAGACAGGAACTCGTCAACCTCGGACCTCGACGGCATCGATGCTTGTGCTCCCAGCTTGGTCACGGAAATCGCCGCCGCTGCATTGGCGAAGAGCATAGCGTCGCCAATCTGTTTGCCGGCAGCCAGCGCCACGGCGAGCGCACCATTGAATGCGTCGCCGGCGCCTGTCGAGTCGACGGTCTGTACTTTAAATGCTCTGGCTTCGATGGTGTCATGCCCGTCCCAAACCAACGCGCCGATTTCGCCGAGTTTCATCACGACGGCCGACGCCCCCCGTTCGACAATACGAACAGCGGCTTCGCGGGCATGATCGAAGCTATCGATCTTGAACTCCGTGTCGCCCAGCAGAGCACCGGCTTCGGTCTGGTTCGGCGTTACGAAGTCGACCATCCGAAGAACGCGCGTTGGGAGCATACAAGCAGGCGCCGGATCCAGG
>DASZZA010000458.1:0-1676 GCA_035545135.1 Lacipirellulaceae bacterium
AAGGGCCTTACGCTGGAAGCCGGCGGCCAGGTTCTGCAGATCGCGTACGTATTGGAAGGCCTGCCGCCGGGTGAGCCCGTCCATTTTGGCGTCGAATTCAACTTTGCCGGGCTGCCCGCCGGGTGCGCGGATCGTTACTTCCACGATGCATATCGAAACCAGCTCGGCCAACTAGATTCGCGACTCGATCTGAAGAACGTCGACGTGCTCGGCCTGTCCGATGAATGGCTGGGAATCGACATCGCGTTGACTTGTCATCAACCGATGCAGGTTTGGACATTTCCGATCGAAACGGTCAGCCAATCGGAAGGTGGTTTTGAGCTGGTGCACCAATCCGTTGTGGTTCATCCCCATTGGTTGATTAAGGCCGGAAGCAACGGGCGCTGGGTCGCCAACATGACGCTCGCCATCGATACCTCGATGGCGGAAAGGCGACCGACGGTTGCGGAAGTCATCGCGACGGCATAGTGGCGCACAAGGACCACCAATCCAACGCGCGGTCAAACCCGCCGCCATGTTTCACTTCGGCCAAAAGCGGCGGCCCACATCGCCGCACGAGCTCGTCTGCGTTCGATTTTATACTCGGATCGTTCGCGGTCAGATTGGGAGAGTTCAGTACCTCACCCGCCACATCGAGGCCACTAGCACCAAATGCTCTGGCCGCGACGAGCGTTTGCAACGTGGCGTTAATTGTGCCGAGCTCATTGACGGATACGACCAGCAACGGATAACCGAATTCCGCCGCCAGGTCCGCGTTGTAATCGTCGTCGCTGATTGGTGACATCAGGCCACCCGCGCCTTCGACGATAACGATATCACTTGTCGACCGCCAAAACTCGATCCCGCCGCGTAATAGTTGGCGATCAACCTGGCGGCTTTCTGCGCTTGCCGATAGGTGTGGCGCGAGTGGCGCGGCGAACATTTGCGGGCAGACTTGTTCCACACTTCCCGGTCGCCCGGCCGCTTCCCAAAGCGCAATCGCATCGGGCGAAACGAGTTTGCTCCCGCGTAACTCGCAACCACTAGCTACCGGCTTATAGACTCCCACGCGTTTGCCCGCCGTTCGCAATGCCTGGGCCAGCAGCGCGCCCACATACGTTTTCCCTACCCCCGTGCCGGTACCGGTAATAAACAACCCGCGACCCATCGAAAGACTCACAAGGAGAAAAGAAGACTTGATCTCCTCCCGCTCCTTGTCTCCCTGTTGCCCCTTCTCCTTGTCTCGTTAGATGCCCAAAAACTCTTCCGCCGCTTCACGCATGGCGACTGTGTCGGGCATGACGCCCGTCCACGCGTTAAGCGCCAGTGCCGTTTGCTGCACATAGAGCGACAGACCGTCGATGATACGGCAGCCGCGCTCGGCGGCTTGGTGAGTCAGCCAGGTGCGCGATGCCGCGTACGCCACGTCGGCCACCACGAGCTTAGAACCAAACGTTTCGACGTTCAGCGGCAGTTTAGTATCTGGACTCGTAGCTCCAAGCGAGGTGGCGTTAACGAGTACGGCCGTCTCGGGCTCGACCGCGATCGAATTTCCGCCGAGCAGCGTGACTGTCGCCGTCGCGGCGGACGTCTGCCGAATTCGCTCGACCAATTGCTGCCCGGCAGACTCCTTCCGGCACGCAACATTGATTGCCACAATTCCCGCGTCGGCGAGGGCAATTGCGATGGACCGCGCG
>DASZZA010000459.1:0-2956 GCA_035545135.1 Lacipirellulaceae bacterium
ATCAACGGGCCCGCGAACATGCCGATTAAACCTTCGGCTGCGGTCGGGTGGGCAATGATCGCATCGCGCAGCGCGGTATACGGCAACCGGCCGAGCATCGCGGTCTCGACGACGGTCATGATTTCGCTCGCTTCGGCGCCGAATACCGTGAAACCAAGAATACGGTCATCGGTCCCGATCAAAGCCTTTGCAAAACCGCGCGTCTCAGAGAGGGTGCGGGTGCGCTGGAAGAGCGACATCGGCTGTTTGGCTAGTCGATACGATATGCCTCTCGCCCGTGCATCGGATTCAGTCATTCCGACGTGAGCCAGCTCCGGGTCGATGTACAAGCAATAAGGGATCAGGCGATCGCGCGTCGTGCGATTGCCACCATCGAGATTACTCAAAACAACGCGTGTGTCATCCTCTCCCACATGCGTGAATTGTGGGCTTCCAGCGCAGTCTCCCACGGCCCACACATCCTGAGCCGTGGTCTGAAGCCGTTCGTTGACGCGAATATACCCGCGAGTATCTACCTCAACGCCAGCCGCTGCGAGGTCGATTCGATCCGTATTGGGTGTTCGCCCGGCCGCCACGAGGATGTCGGAGCCTTCGAGGGTTTTTTCCGACGCGCCAACGCGCACACGAACATTCACGCTCGCTCCTGAACGGCCACTGACATCCAGCACTTTCGATTGCAATAACACGGTGATGTCTTCATCGCGCATCAGTTCTTCGACGGCGGCGGCAATATCGGCATCCTCACGTTCGAGCAATTGGTTCCCTTGCTGAAGGACTGTGACGCGACTACCGAAACGGCGCATCGCCTGAGCGAACTCCAGCCCAACGTATCCGCCGCCAATAACTATGAGGTGATCGGGCGACCGTTCCAGATTAAGCGCTTCAACGTGCGTCATCGGTTTGGCCGCTTCAAGGCCCGGAACGTTGGGAATACTCGCGCGGGAGCCAAGACCTAAGAAAACGCGTTCGCCGCGCAACTTTCGTAAGCCGCCGTCGTCGAGCGTGATTTCAATCGTTTTCGGCCCGGTAAAGCGCGCCTCGCCCATTACCAGCTCGGCGCCACTCGCTCTGAAACGGTCAAGGTGCAGTTCGACGACTTCCTGCACCATTTGCCGTTTGCGACGAGCAACACCTGCCATGTCTACGCCAATCTGACCCGTTGTGACACCGAGACCCGCTTTGGGATCGACGAGCGATACGGCTTTCGCGCTGTAAATCACATTCTTACTGGGCAGACATGCCACGTTTACGCACGAGCCGCCGACCATGGCTCGCTCGACGATGACCGTTTTCTGGCCTCTCTTGGCCAGATTCCATGCAAGGAGCTTTCCGCCAACGCCACAGCCAATCACAAGGTTTTGATAATCCTCGGCTACCATCTGGAAAGTCCTCAAAAATGCAAACGGCAGATCGCCGTTCAGCGGTGCCTCGTTGGCCGGCCGGCACACCCATGGTTGGTTGATTGGACGCGCTAATCGACGATGTCACTTCGATTTCGGTTTCGCCGCGCGCAAGACCGGATAATCCTGACTGAAGACGAAGTCCTCTTCCGCAAAGTCCTGGTGACACTTATTGCACGAAACGGTGTTGTGCGGGGCGGCTTCCTTTTCAACGGTTGGCTTATACTCAAAGCTGAAATAGGCCCAATGCCCGGGCTCGTCTTTGTAGCGCCTGGAGTCCTTTATCGCGACTTCCAGACTGTTGAAGTCGCCCATAAAGTAACCCTTCCCGCTGGGCTGCTTTTTGCCGCCGACACTGGCAAGCTCCTTAACCACGACGGTGCCGTCCCGATACTTCCCTGTTTTCTCATAGTGAGCGAAACTTTCCGGGTCGATGTACACCGAATGGAATTCGGGAAACAGTGCTGCACCACCGTTAAGATCGTTTGGAGTGACCGATGCGCCGACATACATCCAATGGCGAAAACCTGTCGGCAGCTTGAGCTTGCCTTCAGCAGTGAATTCAATTCTCGGTGCGGTGGACGGTGGCGCTGCCATGACGATCGACAGCGCGATCGTGCCAATCAAGACCAGGCAATACAAAATCACCCGTTTCCGAGCCGTCCGTAACATTGAGGTAATCCTTCACTGAGGGGCAGCGGCAGTCTTGAGAATTGGGTAACCACGCGTGTAGATCCAGTCGTCCTGCTTAGCGGGAATGTGACAGGTTATGCAATCGGTTTTGAAATCGGTGGCAACGTTCTTCTTTGGGTCGTCTGCTTTGAATAAAGCCCAACCCCAACCATCGCCCCAGAGATGGTTGCCGGGGAAGCGTCCCTTGGAATCCTTGATCATCACGAACCAAACTTTCAAGTTTGTCGACCAGCTCGATTCCCCCGTGGTGAGTTTCGCCGCGTCAGCATTGGTAATTTCTTTGACCAGCACTGCCCCGTCGGGAAACTTGCCGTCGCGCCGATACGCCTGAATTACTTCAGGCTTGGTGTATACATTGTGCATTTCAAAAATCGGCTTGTCTTTGTCTTTTGCCACTGCCCAGGTGCCCAGGTGAACGAAGGTTTCCCGGTAATCTTTCGGCAGCGATATGGCGCCGTCGTTCGCGACATAGGGAGAAAATCCACCAGTGTTCGCCGGAGTATCTTCCGACCGGGCCGGCTGCAAACATTCGACCGCAACGATTGCCACGATCACGACGGTCGACGCAAACGCAGCTAATCGGGTAACGGAAAGCCGCCGCAAAAACTTAGTAATCATAGTTTTACTCCGAGAGATTCTGCGGAGGACCAAGCCATCCTATTTCGAATTGGGTGCCGCCGCGCGCAGAACTGGATAGTACTGCGTGAACACATCGTCTTTTGCCGCAGTCGCCGCGTGGCACGCGTTGCAACTGGTGGCCGACTCTTTCTCGGCTGTCTTATGCAGCGGATACTTGTGGCCGAACGAGAAATAGGCCCAATGCCCAGGCTCGTCTTTGAAGCGCTTGGAGTCTTTAATCGAAG
>DASZZA010000460.1:0-13405 GCA_035545135.1 Lacipirellulaceae bacterium
CTTGGGCAGATCGCCCCGCCTCGAGCGCGGGCAGCAACAGACTGACCAAGGGCAACACTTCGCGATCCTCGCCGCTGCCGAAGGGCCTAGCCGTATCGAGCTTCTGGTTCAATCGCCGCATCAAGTCCATCGCTTGCGGAAACGGCACCTGCCACACAGCTTCCCAATCGTCGGCGAAACGGCGATATATCCGCTCCGTGTAAATGGCGATGACCTGACCGACCGCCATCTTTTCCACGCGCTCGCGATCCATTCCGTTGGCAATGAGCCATTCTTTCGCGTGAGGGTAACCGGCCAACGCGATGGCCGTGGCCGTAATCCCGGCGCCAACTCGCTGTTCCGTGATGTTGCCATCGCTGAACAACGTCCGCGTGCTGCCCACGGTGTGCAAATCCTGTATCGTCTGGACGAACAGCCGATCCCATTCCTGCGGCGAGTGATCGGTCGTTTCCGCGTTGTGAATAAACGGGAACATCCGCGGGCCAAAGTCCATCTCAAACCGAACCGATAGCCGCAAATCAATCGGCGGCTGGGGCAATTCGCCAATCGCCCAGTACATGTTCGGCGAATCCGGATTGGCAATGAGGTCAAGTAGCGCGTGATTGGTAATGCTGTCGACGGCTATGCCAATCAGCCCACATACCAGAAAAGGTACCCGGGCGACGTCGCTACCGAGCCGGTAGTTCTGTTGCATCGTTTCGACTGCATCGGCGTAGCGGTGCTCGGCAATCGCCAACCGCGTGCGAAGCGACAGCATCCGCGCGATTTCACGGCTGTTCTGAAACTCCGGTAGTAAAAAGCTAATCACGTCCGGGCCACGCAGCCTTTCGACGCCTAGTTCCCAATCGCAGCCGCTTAATTCGAATGCTGGCTGCAAATAGCCGCGGTACAGCGGCTCGAACATGGCATTCGCTTTGCGCACCTTGTCCAGCGGCAACTTCGATATCGGTGTAGGCTCGTCGCCTGTGCCATACCAATGGCCTAACTCTTTCTCTTCGTCGAACTTTGCGCGAATGGCCTTCATCGTGGAGTCAAGCTCCAATTCGGCTCGGTAGTAATAAATAACCCTGTTACCCGCTTTCAGGTCGAAGTCGCGCGGCACCAGGCGGTAGCGCAGCGCCGGCACCGGTTCGGCCGCCGGCGTGACGGTCATGCGGACGACTTCGATGTCGGTGTCGCCCTCTTTGGCTTTTCCGTACGTCACGTCAGCTCTCACGGTGGATGTAATGCCGAGCGTAAGCGCCAAACAGAATAGTTGGCTGTGTCGAATCATATTGTTTCGTTGTATCTACGAACGAGATTGAGCTGACCGGGTAATCGAAGGCAGCAGTTCGTCGAGCAGGTTGCGGGCGGTGGCCGGTTTCGCTGACTCGCTATCGGCAGACGAATCTCGCCCACCGCTTGAGGCAGACGGATCCGGTAACGCGCCCACGCCCTGCGTCAACGCGATGTAACGCATCGCGAGATATCCGCTCGTGCTCGACGGAGCGGAATTCCAAATTAGCGTCGGCGGCAACGCCGAATCTACTGCCGATGGTGCAACATCCGTCGGAAATGGACCCGTCTTGGCGTTCGACGCCAAGCCGAGATTGCCGGCGTTCGGTGGCGGAGAGCTGTTCTGCCACACCAGCATCGTCGCAAGCAGCAGCATTGCGGCCGCCATCGTCGCGGTAGCTGCGGGCCAGTACCACCGGCCGGACCAAGATGGGCCGGCTATATAGCCCGGCCATGTTCGCCGCGAAACACCCGCCCGGCCGGCAGCAAACATCAATCGATCTCGGTCGATCTGCGGCGTGGCTGGTGTTAGGCCACGAAGTTTGGCTTCCAGCGCCGCTAGATCAGGCGCTAGTTCGAATTCCTTAGGTCGTTGTTCGTCGAACATGGCGTTTCCAAAATCGTTCGTAGTGTCGAGAGAGCGCGTTCGTAGTGACGATGGGCGGTTGCCGTTGAAATGCCAAGCGCCTCTCCAATGTCTTCAAACGTCAGCTCGCCCCAAATTCGCATGACCACCAGCTCACGCTCGTCAGCTCCTAATTGCCCCAGTGCTTCCGCAGCCGCAATCGCTTCTACGCGGTCGAACGCGGCTGGCGATGGCGAACGGGCGAGCCGGTCCATCATCGCTTGCGATTCGCGTTGTTGGCGCCGACGCGCCCCGCGGGCCGCATTCAGCGCTCGGTGCTTCACCACGCGATACAGCCACGCAACAATGTGCTGCGGCGACTGTGTCTGCCGTGCCAGTTCCACAAGTGCTTCCTGCACGCAGTCGTCGGCCGCGTCGGTCCACTGCGCCGCGTAAAGCGCAAGGCCCGGCCCATGCTCGTCCAGGAGCCGCCCCAATAGCTCGGCGTCGATCGGCACACTCATCCAGGCCTCGCGGGGCCAATTGTTCCGGTATAGAGACACCGCCGCAAGAAAAGCTTTTCACCGAAAACCGCGAAAAATACAAAAAGGCTCGAAAACGACAGAAGGCGCATTTAGCGTCGTCCGCAAGGACGAATCAACTGCCGACGAGCATCCGTAACGGCGGTAGATTCGGCGTGTGGCCGCCGACGCGAATCGACCGCTTCCTTTTCACGCGTCTTAGTGCTTTTCGGGGCTACGCAATTCCCGCCAGGCGTGCCGTTTCATCATACCCGCGGATGGCCGTGGTTGCGCCGAGACCGGTCACACAGCAAGCACCCGCGGCGGCAGCAAGTCGGCCAGAATCGGCCGGGGATAGCCCCCGCAGCACGCCGGCCAAAAGTCCGCCATAGAAGCAGTCGCCGGCACCCGTAGTGTCCACGACGGGGCCAGGCGCCTGAACGACGGCGACATCCAGAAACTCGCCCGGTTCGGGACTGATGAGTGCGCCACGCGCTCCCAATTTTATTCCGAGCCAGCCAGCGGCCCCAGCATCGCGGAACGCCATGATCATCTCTCGCGGCTCCCGACGGCCGGTTTGGTTCGCCGCCTCTGATTCATTCGGCACGTAAAAGTCCAGGTGTGGAAGTATGCGCGCCAGCGGGTCCATCGTCCCGCCCTGGCCGGCCGAGTCCATGGAGGTGAGACACCCAGCTTCGCGGATGGCGGCCAGCACCTCGGGCAAGTCCGGCTGCAGCCGAGTCATCAATGGGTAGTAGCCCAGCAGCATCGATCGACTACGCGCAAACAAATCGAGCCGCGAAAGCATTGCTTGGCTATCGAGCATGCGCGGCGCACCAACGCAATGCACAAAGCTGCGCTCGCCGCTCGGATCGATGAGAACGGCTGTGGTGCTCGTTGCCCCGTTGGGATACGTCAGGAGCGCCGACGTATCGACCCCTTCGACCGCGTAGCGATGCCGAATGACATCGGCCCATTCATCGTCGCCAACATAGGTGAACGCGGCGACGCGCATCCCCAGCCTGGCAAGCGTGATCCCCGAATTCGAAACGATGCCACCCGTCGTGAGAATCAGCGGTTCGCTCTCGATCAGTCGACCAGCACCGATCGGCTGCGTCAGCGTCACCGGCCGCGCAAGTACGTCGACCACGCAGGAACCGATGACAACGCAGTCGAACGCCTTTTCCATTTCGTCATTGCGAGATTTGAAGCTTCCTAGAATTGTCATTGAAAAATTGTCGTTCGCCATTGGTCATATCTGAAATGGCTCAATGACAAATCTGCAATTTGCAATGACAAATACCTATTTCTGCGCCAGTTCCTTCTCGATCGCTTTAACAACCTGCGGCGAATCTGGCTTCACTTTGGGCGCAAATCGGGCGACGACTTGTCCGTCGCGGTTGAAGAGAAACTTCTCGAAGTTCCACGTGATCCGGCCGCTGAACTTGGGGTCGGTGTCCTTCGAAGTCAGATATTTGTACAGCGGCACAGCGTGCTCTCCGTTCACGTCGACCTTCGACATCATATCGAATTTCACGCCATAATTCTTTTCGCAGAACTCCGCGATTTGCTTGGCCGTGCCGGGTTCCTGCCTGCCGAACTGGTTACAAGGCACGCCGACAATCGCCAAGCCCTGCTTGCCGTACTTTTCGTGCAGCGCTTCGAGCTGCTCGTATTGCGGCGTGTTGCCGCATTTGCTGGCGACGTTCACCAGCAGCACGACTTTCCCTTTGTATTTCTTGGCCAAGTTAACGTTGCGACCATCGAGCGTCTGCATCTCGACATCCAGCGGCGTCGCTTCGGCCGATTTCGACTTGGCCGTACCAGCTGCCTTGGCGGTTTGGGTCATAAAGAGCGCTCCGATCAGAATGATTGAAGTTGTCAGATAAAGTTTCATCGCGGGGGACTCCGATTGGAAAAAACGCGGCTTAACATGCCCGATTATACACGGGGCACCTCGAAGCCGGTAAGTGCCCCGTTTTTCATGCGGCCACTTGAACCCGATTACGCGTTCATCATGTAAACGCCTCGGCGAGTGCGCTCGGCACGCCGAGATTCGTCGATGATGTCGCCCACGTGGCGAGGATTCTCAATGCCATCCATGATCACGACCCCTTTGCCCGGCGCCGCGCGGTCAGGCGATTCCTCTTTCGTCGTTTCGTCGGTCGTACGGAGGATAATCGTACCAATGTTAAAGAGGCGTTCAATGGCTCCCTCTCGAACAGTGATGTCGTCAATATCGACCAACAGAATTCGGTTGTCGACCTGGCTGAGAATGCCCGTCTGCAGCACCAATCGATGCGTCGTCAATCGATAGTGAACTGACATCCGTTTGTATTGCGAATAAAGAGCGAGACACCCGATTACAACCAGCGCCCCGACGGCGATCGCAAGCCAAACAGCCGAACCGGCATCAGCATACAGCGCGCCTGCACCAGCGAGGATCGTTAGCACTCCGGCAACGATGTACCAGCCAATCACGGCTTTAGGCGAATAGCCGCCGCTCCAAAGTTCGTCCTCCGGCACGTCGGCCGACGTGCCACGGCCAGCACCGGCTTGTAAATGGGCCGCTTTGGGCGGTCGGTTGCCACTGGCGCCACTTGCCGAACTCAATTTAGCACCGCACCGTGGGCAGAACGCAGCGTCGGCCGGAGCATCTGCCCCACATTGATTACACGTCATCTCGATATCCCTCCTGATCGTACGACTAGCCGGCGCCGCATTATACGGCTATCCGACGTACGGACGGAAGGATTGCCGGACAGTACACCTGGAACGTGGGACAGACATCCGTGTCTGCCATGCCCGGTACGGCAACTATACCACAGCTTCAGCCGGCTCCGGTGGTTGTAAGTGTGCGAGCGAGCCGAGCCGCACGAGTTCCGGCCAAACCACCGCCACTACGCCGACCGTTACAAGTGTCATCACGCCCCCGAAAACCACGGAAGGAACCAGCCCCAATAAGCTCGCCGCGATGCCCGATTCGAACTCACCCAGTTCGTTGCTGGAGCCAATGAAAATAACGCTTACCGCCGTCACGCGCCCGCGCATCGAATCGGGCGTCAGCAGTTGCAAAACTGTTTGCCGAATCACCACGCTGATGTTGTCGGCAGCACCCAGTATAAAGAGCGCCGTCAACGACAACGCAAACGATTTCGATATGCCGAACACAATCGTAGCCAGGCCGAACGCCATCACCGTAAGGAGAATAGACCGACCGCCGCGCCGAATCGGCTCGCGCAACGACAGGATAATTCCCATCACGATGGATCCGAGCGCGGGCATCGCGCGCAGCCAGCCCAAACCGGCAGGACCCATATGGAAAACATCTTTCGCGAAAATCGGCAACATCGCCACCACACCCCCGAAGAGCACGGCGACCATATCGAGCGTCATCGTCGACAGAATAATTGGCTGCCGACGCAGGAAGCGAATACCTTGTAGCACGCTTCGCCACGACCTCGGTTCTATCACGCGCTGCTGAGGACGCGGCCGCACAAATAGCATGCATCCTGCCATAATCAGACTCGTCGCAGCGTCGATCAAAAAGACGACGGCGGGGTTCCACAATGCCAACAATATGCCGCCCAAAAGTGGCCCGACTGTCGAAGCCAGCTGATACGCGTTGCTTCGCCAGGTCGCCGCGTTGGAAAATACCTTGTTAGGCACGAGTCCGGTAACGATCGCCGACGCCGCAGGCCAACCTAACGCACGAAACGTTCCCGTCCCGAATAGAAGCACGTAAATAAGCAGAAGTGGAGCTCGCGCCCACGACGCCCATGCTAGTCCGACGCCGCACGCCGCCAGTCCAACCTGAGCTATCGCGATCAGCCAGCGCCGCGAAAAACGATCGGCTGCTGCACCCGAAGGAAGCGCGAATAATATCACTGGCAGCACCAGTGTCAGGCCGATGTACCCCAGAAAGAGCGCGAGGGTTCGCGGATCAGGCTCGCGGATCGTGATCTCCCACTGCGCCGCTACGATTCGCATCTGGCTGCCGGTGTTGGAAATCAGTCCGGCAATGAGATAAATCAGAAACCCTTTGTGTCGCAGGGCTGAGATCGGATCGACAGCGTTACGTCGGGGCATAAAGGGGAGACAGCGGTCGAAAACGACCGGTTCGGGGCGGTGGACGCAGCGGAGAGAGTATTCGCTCGGGAAGCCGAAGGTATCCGAAAAGATTACTGAATTATTAGCCGGGCGAATAGAGGACCATGCGCGTCATTCCAGCTCTGCCCAGGTCGAAACCTCGCCGTCGGCGTCGACCTCGACGTGGATCACGTTCGCGCGACAGCATACCGGACAATCCTCAACATATTCCTGCACATCGCCTTGCGAAAGATCGACCGGAATAACGATCTCTTCGCCGCATGCGCCGCATATGTAACTCGCTTCGTCGTTCATACACAGAGTTGACCAAGCGCCGTCGTCTGCCAGGAGCCTACCTGCGTCGGCTAAGCGACTACCTGCACCGCATGACCCTGGGCAGACACAACGAAGGTTTGGGCCCAGAAGCCCAATCGCAGGTGACAGTATAACGTAAGCAAATGGGGCTGGGCCGTCATGTTGACGGCTGTTCACGCGTTGTCGATACTCGGAGGGTAACTTCGAACCTTTTTAAGGGAAGGATGCGCGCCATGGCAAGCGACGAGGACGATGATTTGTACGATGAGGAATTCGATTTCGTGGACGACGACGAGGCGCTCGATGAGGACGCCGAGCGAGGCGATGACGCCGGTGCTGAGAGTGTCCGTGACGATGTTGGCGCGGAGGAAGCGGAAGAACCGGTAGATGAGTATGGCCGGCCGGAAACCCCGCCGGCCAATTACGTCGTTCACATCTATGAACACAAGAAGTTCAAGCGGACGATCGATCGGCCGTTTACGCCCGAGGATGCCGAGGCTTTCGCGACGGAATTCAATCGTACATCGAAGTCGTATGGAAGGTGTGCCCTGGCGGGGAAAAACGATACAAAACCGAAGAAAGCTTTGGATTGATAGTGAGAATGCAAAATGCGGGATGCGGGGGGTCGGGACGGGTGTGATGAGAAGCTTGCGCAAGACAATTTGGATCACGGCTGACAGACGGTATTGCGTCTGCCTGGTCGCTGGTTGCACCTGCCTGTTGTTGGCGGCGATCGGTCCCGTTCAGGCGGAGTTGCCGCGCGAGATTCGGGTATTGACGTATAACATTCGTCACGGCGAAGGAATGGATCACAAGGTCGACCTTCCAAGAATTGCGAAAGTGATCGTCGCAGCGAAGCCAGACATTGTGGCACTGGAGGAAATCGATCTGGGAGTGAAGCGGACAAATCTCGTCGACGAACCTGGTGAGCTTGCTCGGTTGACGGGCATGAAAGGCGTGTTCGGCCGTAACATCACGTTTCAGGGTGGCGGGTACGGCACCGCGGTGCTGACCCGGTTGCCAATTCGCTCGCAGAAGAGCGTAAAGTTGAAATCGTTTTATGAGAGCACTCCGGAGCACCAGGAGCAGCGCGGAGTGCAAGTAATTCAACTCGGCAACGGGCGTTCGCCGGGGACGCTGTTCTTGTGTACGCACCTGGATTACCGGCCACCGGATGACGAGCGAATGGCGTCGGCGGCGACGATCAATGGGCTGGTAAAGAAATTCGGTGATGAGCCGGCAATCATCGCAGGGGATTTCAACGCCAGGCCCGCCAGCCGGCCGATTCGCGAATTCGCCAAGGAGTGGAAAATCGCGGGCTGGAATGACGGAACAGTATCGGAAGTCGAAGAAGGCAAAACGAATTCGAAAGCGATCGTCACGTTCCCAGCTGATAAGCCAGACCATTGCATCGATTACGTGATGTGCCGCCCGGCGTCGCGGTGGAAGGTGGTGGAGCTGCGTGTGATCAACGAGCCGATCGCGTCGGACCACAGGCCCGTGCTGGCGGTATTGCGGCGCGTAGATTGATTCCCATGCGCCAAGCTGTCGCGTTTTCTACACCTGGCCGTCATCTATAAAATTCCCGAGGGAAGAATTATCCTCAGTCTTCTTGCGCGGAGGTGCTGAAAAATGTCTCAACGAATTGATATTTCCAAAGTTTCGCCAGCGGTGATGAAGGCGATGCTCGGATTGGGAGCCGCAGTGGAACATTCGGGGCTCGAGCATTCGCTTGTGGATCTCGTGAAAGTGCGGGCTTCGCAGATCAATGGCTGCGCGTATTGCATTGACATGCACACCAAAGAAGCCATGGCACGCGGAGAAACCGAGCAGCGTTTGTTCTTGCTCGATGCGTGGCGTGAAACGCCCTTGTATTCGGATCGTGAACGGGCAGCGCTGTCGTGGTGCGAGACGCTTACGCTGATTGCCAAAACTGGAGCACCAGATGAAGTATTTGAGGAGGTGCGAAAAGAGTTTACCGACGAAGAGATCCAGAGTTTAACGCTAGCAATCGTGACCATTAACGCATGGAATCGCTTCGCCATCGGCTTCCGCGCGGATGTGGGAAGTTATCGGCCTGGGGATGCGGAAAAAATGGCGAAAGGTTTGCGGGAAAAAGCTGTTGCGCCGGCGTGAAGCATTATTGCATTGGAATGCTAGCTAGAGGCCGGTTGCAGTCTTGTGAGCGGTTTCTCCGATTTCGAACGTAGATGACGTTTGTCGGACCGTGGTGAAAACAGCTTGGGGCCAAGGATGCGTCGCTTCGCTGGGTTAGTCATTGCGGCGATCGGGATGATCGTGTTGCCTGGCTGTCAGTACTACCATTTCAGTCTTTGGCGATCGGTACTCGGGAGCGTCTACAACACATACGGTGACGGATACTACTCTGATCGGATGGTCAACTTTAACGATCGGTACGACGAGCAAACACGGGAGGCGGCCGAGTATTACCGAGAGCATCCCGAAAGCGGCGAAAATACCCTCACCCTGTCTGCCGGGCAGAGCGATACGATTCGCTAGCGCGGTTTCGCGAAGGCCCAGCCGTCGAAGAAGGGACGCTCAAGGATTCTGTTGAGCGGCGCGAAGCCGGCGGCGAGGACGTGGTCAAGCATCCACTGGGCCGTTTCGGGGTAGTCGGATTCGCGAACGTGCGCGCAGGCTTTGTCGCGCTGGTCGGGCGTGAGTGCGGTCCAGTCGTGGTGCATGACTTGCGTGAGGGCGTCGATGTAAGCATCGCGAGATTGGTCATGGCGGCGGACGGCGTCGATCCAAATGAAGGTGCCGCCGCGGGCGAGCACGCGGTAGCACTCGTTGATGAGTTCGACTTTGGCATCGCTCGAAAAATGGTGGAGCGAGTAACTGGCCAGGACGACCGTTGCGGATGCGTCGGGCAAGCTGTGGAGAAAGTCGGCCAGGTTGCCAGCGACGCATTCGGCCTTGCCGGCCCAGATAGACGTGTGCTCTCGCGCGAGTTCGGCAGCCGAGTCAGACACGTCGACGCCGCGGTAGCTGGCGACGTTGGCATTGCGAAACGCGTGCGTGGCGAGGTAGGCGTCGCCGCAGCCGAGATCGACGATTCGCAGCGGCTGCGATTGTTGTTGCGCCCAAGCGGCGAGCGTCGCGACCAATTCCGCGTGGTGCATGTAGTCGGCCTCGACGACCGCGTTGTACATGGCCCACTGATCGAAGACTTCTTTGACGCGCGAGAAGGATTGGGGCATTGCTAGAATATTGGCTCGATGTTCTTCAGCCGCTTTTCTGTTTCGGCCATGAGTGCGTCTTCGGCGGCTTCTGTGTCGGCTTCGTAGGTGGCGCTGAAGCGGAGGAAGGGGCCCGCATCATCCCAGGGGACGGTGCAGATCGATTGCTCGGTGATGAGGTATTGGCTACAGGCTTCGGCGTTTTCGAAGCGGATCGCTCCGCCGCCGGGGGCGCCGTTGGCGAAGCCGCGTGGGGACGGGGCGTAGAGGAAGTACGTGCCGCCGGGCATGCGGCATTGGAAGCCGCAGCGGCCGAGCGTGGCGACCAGTTTTTCGAGGCGGCGCTTGTACTTGGTGCGCGTGCGCTTGGGGATTTCCGGGTCGTCGAGGCCCGCGTTCGCGGCTTTCTGGATGGCGATGAATTGGCCGGAGTCGAAGTTGTCTTTCACGTTGCCGTAGGCGCTCACGATCCGCTCGTGGCCACAGACCCAGCCGATGCGCCAACCGATCATGTCGAATGCTTTGGACATGGAGTGGACTTCGACGCCGACGTCGCGTGCGCCCGGGATGGCGAGGAAACTGTTAGGCGGGCGGTCGTAGCTGAGGATGCCGTGGGCCGCATCTTGAATGATGACGATGTCGTTCTCCTTGGCGAAGGCGATGGCCCGTTCGTAAAACTCGGGCGGCGCCGTGCGGCCGGTGGGGCTGTTGGGGTAGCAGAGGACGAGGAGCTTGGCTTTCGCGCGGACATCGGCGGGGATGCCCTCCAGGTCGGGCAGGAAGTCGTTCTCGGCCGTGAGCGCGAGCTTGTACACGATGCCGCCGTAGTAACCGGTGTGTGTGCCGGCGATGGGATAGCCAGGGACGGTCATCAGCGTGATGTCGCCCGGATTGATAAAACAGGCCGGCAGCATCGCGAGGGCGTTTTTGGAGCCGATGCAGGGGCAGATTTCGGTCGCTGGGTCGAGGGCCACGCCGTACTCGCGCTGCATAAAGCGGGCGACCGCTTCGCGGAACGCCGGAATGCCGTTGTCGGCGTAACCGCGGTTTTCCGGCCTATTGATCTCCTCGGCCATGCGGCGGCGCACGACCTCGGGAGCCATCGCGTCGTTCTCGCCGATGCCGAAGTCGAGCAGCTTGCGCTCGGGATGGTCGGCCAGCGCTTTGCGCTTGGCACGCTTGATTTTTTCGAATTTGTAAATGGCGGTGCCTTTGCCGTAGTTGGCGCCGCCGATGCGTTCTGCGAACAATTTTTGGAAGTAAGGGTCGGTCATGCTGGTTAGATTAGCGGAAGTCGGTTCGCACAACAATCTGCCATTGCGCCACGCGTTTAGCGTCGGCCGCCAGGCCGAATCTATCGCGACAAAAACTCGCACGCGAAGTCAAACGCCCCTAGATTCCCCCCAGCGCCCGACGCTAAAAAGTTAATCCAACCTTTAGCGTCGGCGGCATCGCCGATATCTTCGCAATTCGCCGTCTCAATTGGAAAATTGAAGCATGCCGTTTTCATTGGATCAAGTCGTGCCTTGGGGCCGTTCATTCGCCGAATATGAGCGGATGTTCGCACTCACACCGGCCGATTTGCAGCGGCCGATCTTAGGCTGTGCCGACGGCCCGGCAAGCTTCAATGCGGAAGCTGCCACTCACGGTACGAGTGTAATCTCGGTCGATCCGCTGTACACATGCGAAGCCGATGAGATTCGCCGCCGAATCAAACAGGCGTGTCCGCAAGTGTTGGAGCAGACGCAACAGAACCGCGATGACTTTGTTTGGAATGAGTTTAAATCGATCGAGGAGCTCGGCCGCGCGCGGCTGCGGGCGATGGTGTCGTTTCTGGCGGATTACCCGACCGGGCGGAAGTCGGGGCGGTATGTGGCGGCCGAGTTGCCGCGGTTGCCCTTTGAGCATGACTCATTTCCACTGGCGCTGTGTTCGCACTTTTTGTTTCTGTATGGCGACCAGTTAGGCGAGCAGTTTCACGTGGAGTCGGTCGTCGAGCTGTGCCGTGTGGCGGCGGAGGTGCGCATTTTTCCCTTGGTCGGCCTGGATAACGCCCCTTCGCCGCATGTGAGTGCGGTGATCCGTGCCGTCGAACAATTGGGTCGGAAAGTTCAAATAGAGCGAGTAGCGTACGAATTTCAACGCGGCGGTAATGAAATGATGCGAATTGTACATCGGTAGAAACAGTATCGCATTGCGTTTAGCGTCGGCGGCAACGCCGAATCCGTTGCGACAAAACTCGAAGGCAATCGCAACCGGCGGTAGATTCGGCCTGGCGGCCGACGCTAAACGCGAATTGTTGAATAAATCGGCGCTCGCGGCGGGTCTTTATAATAAACGCCGATGAGCGAAGCGAGCATGCACGATCTGGCGGCGCGACTGGCCCGCGGCGAAGAGGCCGCGTTTGCGGAGTTGTACGATGCATGTGCGGATCGGTTGCATCACTATTTGGCCGTGCGGTTGGGCTCTCACGACTCGGCGAGTGATGTGCTGCAGGCGACGTTTCTGCGCGTGGTAAAGTCGCGCAAGCGATTTCGGCACGTGGAGAATCCGGTTGCGTATTTGTTTCAAATAGCCCGCAATGAGGCCGCGCGGTTGGGAAAGCGGCGACGAGCGAACGTCGGCCCACTGCCGTTCGAGGACCTTTTTGCACTTGCCGCGGACGCAGGCGAAAATGCGGACGATGCAGAAGTGATCGCCGCGGCACTTGCGCGCCTTTCGGAAGATGATCGGGAGCTGGTGGAATTGAAGGTTTTTGTCGAGCTGACGTTTCGCGAGATTGCGGACGTAATGGGGATGCCGCAGGGAACAGTAGCGACACGGTACCGCCGGGCGCTGGAGTCGCTGCGGCCGTGGTTGGAGAAGCAGATGCGGTGAAGGGAATGTCTCACGCAGAGGCGCAGAGGACGCGGAGATCGGAAGAAGAGGAACACTAATCAGTGCTAATCTCGACTAATCTGATTAGTGGGAATTAGTGAAGATTAGCGTTTTCTTCCTCTGCGGGCTCTGCGTCTCTGCGTGAGAATCGATTGCTATGAACGACGAATCGGCAAACACCATCGAACGGCGGCTGGCGAGTCTCGGCTCGCGTGGAGTGCCGTCGGGTCTCCGTGATAATGTGTTGGCAGATGTGCACCGCGAGTTGCGGGCGGCGCGGTGGGATCGGCGGTTGGCGCGGACGGCGGTTGTGCTGCTTGTGGTGGGAATTGGTATGAACGCGGTGGTCGGTCTGCCGCGGAGCGATTCGGGAAGGAGTAGTGTGGCGAGTATTCATCCGACGGAAGCGAGACAATCTCTGGTGGAAACGGCGGTGGTTGTCGCTCAAGCCACGGATGCGTCAACCGCTTTGCAATTCGCGCGGCAACTCGCGGCGATGACGGGCCGCGAGCTAACGCCCGATGAAGCGGCAGCGATTGACGCTGCCGTGCAGCGACATTCGC
>DASZZA010000461.1:0-5555 GCA_035545135.1 Lacipirellulaceae bacterium
CGAGCGGCAATCCTCGATGTGGAGTTACTACGGGTCGATGCGCTTTTGCGCTAGAAAGTCGGGTATTGTGGTCGGCGGTTGCGGCTGTTCTTTAATGCCGAACATGCGTTTCCAGAATGGCGGCTTCGCCTGGCTGGCCGCAACATGCGCTTCCGGGTTCGGCCTTCTTGGCTGATGGCCGGGCGTTAGGGCAGCGACCGTTTTGTGGTAGGCTCTCTTGGTGTCGACAACGATTCGGTGCGCTCCGTTCTTTACCGACTGCAGCGGGGATGGTTTCGGCGGCGCACTTCTTGTGGCCCAGGCGTTGCGCTGGGGATTTGTCTCGGACTTTTGGGAGTACGACCCAAAGGGCGCCCAGTGTGGGAAGTGGAACCAGCCTGAGCTTTCGCCGGCTGCGGTTGATGTTTGCGGCATGAGCACTTCGTGTTGGACGGGTCCCATGGTGGAAGGCGCTACCGCGGAAAGCGGCGCCGCGCTTTGGGCAAGGCCCTGCGGTTGCGATACCGACGATTCGCTCGGATGGTTGGGCGACCACCAGGCCGAATCGGATTGCGCGGCTACGACGCGACAACAGAGAATAAGACAAATGGCCACCAGGGCACGCGCTGCGAATCGCATCGCCTTCATGCCTCCATTAAGCACGAACGGTTCCAAGTCGGCTTTGCCCAAAAACGGTGTCAGGAACCCAAATGCTTGTGCAGCGAAGGCATTCCCACCGACGACCAATTTGGTTCCTGACACCCTTTGAGAAAAGCAGTTCCAAATCGGTACCTTGCTGGATATTTCGTCCAACTGGGGCCGCGGAGTCTCTCAAAAACGTCACAAGGCGCCCAGATTGGTTCGGCGTTCGGTTGTATTGATGGCGTCGCGTGCAGACCGCGCGGCATCCTTGCATTGACAGCGTTGTCGTTGTTTCGCAAAGCCAGTTGACGTACGATGGCGTGCGGAGACGTGCCGACGTGCTAGCGATGCTTTCGATCAAAATCGGATTGATGGGCGCCGGGCGGATGGCAACAGCGCTGGCACAGGGGCTTGTGCGCGCCAACATCGTGCCGGGCGAGCGGATAATAGCCTGCGATCCAAGTGACGATGCGCGAGGTGCATTTGCGCTTGCGGTGCCTGACGCGGTCATCGCGGCGGATAACCGGTCCGATGTTGCGCTGGCAGACGTCGTTGTGATGGCGGTCAAGCCGCAGCAAATGGGCGAAGCACTTGGTTCGATCGGTAGCGCGATAGGATGCGATGCGCTATTGGTTTCCATTGCGGCCGGTGTGACGCTCGAACGGCTAGCCGCATCGCTGCCCGCGGGCCAACGTATTGTGCGCGTGATGCCCAACATGCCGTGTCTCATCGGCCGGGGTGTGAGTGGATTCGCTTTGGGGAAGCACGCCACAAAGTCGGATGCGGAATTGGTGACCTTGCTTCTGTCAGCGGTGGGCGTGGCGTTCGAGGTGCCGGAGAAGCTGTTGGATGCGGTGACTGGCTTATCCGGGTCGGGGCCGGCGTTTGTGTATAGTATGATTGAGTGCTTGGCCAGCGGCGGCGCGGCGGAAGGTCTGTCGCCGGAGTTGGCACTCGAAATGGCGGCGCGGACAGTTGCGGGCGCGGCGGAATTAGTTCTGCAGACGGGCGAAGCACCTGCGATGTTGCGCGATCGCGTCGCCAGTCCGGGCGGCACGACCGAAGCGGGATTGGTAGTGCTTCGCGAACGTGGATTTAATGACGCAGTGGTCGAGGCTGTCCGGGCGGCGACACGGCGGTCGGTTGAACTCGGGCAATCGTCGAAATGAGGTAGTGCGGGAATGTCGATCTTTTGTCGAATTGATGATAAACACGTGCCGCTGTATCGGGTGATGTGGGTATCCGCGACGCCACACTACTGCGGCGAGGACGATTGTATTCGAGAAGGCTCGTATGAGATTCGTTTGGAGCAGGGCGAATCGGTATGGGCCAGCATGGCGGAACGGGACGAGATGCTGCAGCGCCTTGAGTCGTGGCACGGCGACATGGATTTGCCGGACGATGGCGATGAGGGAGCGGACGGGGAAACGTGGTGATAAAGTAGGTGTCGGGTGTCAGGTGTCAGAAAGGATCACGGACACCTGAAACCCAACACCTGACACCTAGTACTGGTCGAGGCTCGGATGGACGACTCGAATGAAGATCAACTTGAGTGGCGCGACACGTACTACGTGCTCTTTAAGCATGCCGATCGGCCGACGCTGACCCAAGTGGAGGCGGCGATTACGGAGGCTTCGCGGCGACTGAAGCTCGAAAATCTTGAGGCCGACGAAGACGGCATGTTCGAGTCGCTCTTGGTGCAAGCGCCGCAGGATAACGCGGCGCTGGAAATCAGCTACGAGACAGGCGAGGCGGTCATCGAACAGAGTATGGAGCTGGCCAAGCAGCTTAAGGACGATCTGAAGCCGAAGCAATTGCAGCAAATGCTGAAGTCGGACGCCCGGCTCGACGTGATGTTGTACGAACGCGTCAACGCGGATGAGTTCGGCGGCGACGAGGAAGATGATTGGGAGACAAGTACGCTCGACCCGTCGAGTATGTTGAACGTGGTCGAGGCGCTCGCTAAATTGACGGGTGGATTGCCGATCGATCCGGCGTCGGGGGCGATATTAAGCTAAGGATGCTGGATGCGGGGATGAGGGGAAGTTAGTCAATTTCCGACCCTTGCTTCCTGCATTCCGCCTCGTGCATCCTTCCAAGGATATGCTTGCTAAGGAAATCAAACCTGGGACGGTCGTCAACTACAACGACGCGCCGCACATGATCGAAAGCGTGACGGTGCAGTCGCCGTCGGCACGCGGCAGCGCGACGCTGTATAAGTTTCGCGCGCGGAATCTGGTTACGAAGCAGAAGACGGATGTCACCCTCAAGGGGACTGAGGGGCTGGACGATGCCGACTTCCACCGGCGCGAAGTGACGTTCATGTATGCCGACACGGATGCGGCGCACTTTCTCGATAGCGGCGACTTTAATCAGTATTCGCTGCCCCGCGACGAAGTTGCGAACGAGCTGCAGTACATTACTGAGGACCTGCAGGGGATGTTGGTGCTCATTTACAACGGCCAGTGCGTCGGAATTCAACTGCCGACGGCGGTTGATTTGAAGATCACGCGATGCGACCCGGCGGTGAAAGGCAACTCGGCCACTTCGCGCACCAAGCCGGCGACGCTGGAAACGGGTCTAGTGGTCAATGTGCCCGAATACCTAAAAGAGACTGATACGATTCGCGTGGATACGCGCACGGGCGAGTTTCTTTCGCGCGTGTAGGTGGTTGAGTTATTTCGTGAATCGACGATGCAGGGTGCGGGATGCAGGGGAAGGGATCGGGAGGCGGGGCTCTTGTCCCTCACCCCCGCATCCTGCACGCTTCGAATTCTTGCGAATTCGGCTACGTCACTTCACGCTAGGCGTGCAGCACCGGTGTCGCCGTCCGAGTTGCTTTGTGGGCCGGGTGCTTGATTTCGACCAATTGACCGGCGGCAATTTCTTGCTTCAAGGTATCGAGCCGGCCGGAGTCTTTGATTTGTCGGGAGAGGACTCGGCGGCCGCCGTTCGTCCAAATGCCGATCGAGCGCAGCGTGTTGCCGGAAGTGGGGCAGAGGAAATTGACGCGGGTGGGAGTGACGTTGTTGATTTCGACACGCTGGTTGTCGAGCCGGTAGTTCACCACCAGCTCGACGCGTCGATTATTTTCTTCGTCCTCCCATGTTGCCTGGCAACTGTTCATGATTGTCACTCCTAAAAATGTGGAAACAAATCGGACCTAAACGATTAACGGAAACGGAGACCGTGGAAGTCGGCCGCCAATAAAGAACCGGCAGCCTGAGCTGCCGCATCAGGTGGGAACGTGCTACTTTAGTTGCCAATTCGGCCGGCGGCTATGGCGATTTGATCGAAAATCGGCGGAATAGCGAAGATTTAACGGATTGAGTCGGCAGTGGTGACAACGATAGCGGTAAGAAGTGTGAGGACAAGCGCGGACACAGCAAGAGGATGCGAGATGCAGGGGACGGCGAAATGCGCGGCTATTCCTGCATCCTGCATCCTGCATTCGTTCGACTTTGCAGACTATTTGCGCTTGGATTTGCCGGCGCGTTTTTTGGCGGCGCTCTTCTTGGCGGCCTTGGCGGTTTTTTTCGGCGATTTGCGCGCGGGCTTTGCTGTGGCCTTTTTCTTCGATGACGACCGCTTGCCGGAGAAAATGTGTTCCCAATTGTCGGAATACTTCTTAGTGGCTCCTACGCGAACGACGCTCATTGCGATGCATGCTCCTATCGATGGTTTAAGTTTTTTGAAGTCAAGGATGCGGGGGGCAGGGGGCAGGGGTCGGAAGCGGAGTGTCTTGCCCCTCACCCCAGCATTCGGCATCCCACATCCTCTTTCTCATCCGTGCTGGAGTTTTTTATAGCGGAAACGTTTCGGTTCGTCAGCGCTTTCGCCGAACCGCTGGCGGCGCTGGTCTTCGTAGGTTTGGAAGTTGCCCTCGCACCAGTGGACGTAGCCGTCGCCTTCGAACGCCAGGATGTGCGTGGCCAGGCGGTCGAGGAACCAGCGGTCGTGGCTGACCACGACGGCGCAGCCGGCGAAATTGGCAACGGCTTCTTCGAGGGCGCGGAGCGTGTCGACGTCCAGGTCGTTCGTTGGCTCGTCGAGCAGTAGCACGTTGGAGCCGCGGCGGAGGAGCTTGGCCAGGTGGACGCGGTTGCGCTCGCCGCCAGAGAGGACGCCGACTTTTTTCTGCTGGTCGGGGCCAGTGAAGTTGAAGCGGGAAACGTACGCGCGGGAATTCATCTTGCGGCCGCCCATTTCGAGAGTGTCGTGACCGCCGGAGATTTCCTGGTAGACGCTGTGGTCGGCATTCAGGTCGTCGCGCGATTGGTCGACGTAGCCTAGCTCGACTGTGGGGCCGATTTGGAGCTCGCCTTCGTCGGCCACCTCCTGGCCCATGAGTATTCGCAACAGTGTGGTCTTTCCAGCGCCGTTGGGGCCGATGATGCCGACGATTCCGCCGGCCGGCAAGCGGAAGTTGACGTGTTCGAAGACGACGCGGTCGCCGTACGACTTGCCCAGATCGTGGGCTTCGATGACCATGTCTCCGAGCCGCGGGCCGGGCGGGATTTGGATTTCGAGCTCTTCCGGGCGGTCTTTGAATTCTTCGGCCGCCATGGCTTCGTAGGCTTGGATGCGGGCTTTGCTCTTGGCCTGCCGAGCCTTGGCAGAGGCACGCACCCATTCCAATTCGCGGGCCAGCGTTTTTTGGCGGGCGCTGGCCTGCTTCTCTTCGACTTTGAGGCGGGCTTCCTTTTGTTCGAGCCAGGAAGAGTAGTTGCCCTCGAACGGGTAGCCCTGGCCGCGGTCGAGTTCGAGGATCCATTTGGCTACGTTGTCGAGGAAGTAGCGATCGTGCGTGACGGCGACGACCGTGCCCGGGTACTCTTCGAGATGCCGTTCGAGCCAGGCGACGCTTTCGGCATCGAGGTGGTTGGTCGGCTCGTCGAGCAACAACAGGTCGGGCTTTTCGAGCAGGATTTTGC
>DASZZA010000462.1:0-2586 GCA_035545135.1 Lacipirellulaceae bacterium
GACGAAATCACAAAGCAATCAAACAGTTCCGTGGCGGCGAGTGCTTCAAAAATCGCGTCTACCACTGTTGGCCCTATCTTATGCCAAGGCGGAATACGGGTCTTCACCAGGGTTCTTGACGAAGGCGGCTGCCCATCCGTAACGGTCGGTCGACTCTTTGAGCCTAATAGTCGGGTCAGGATAGACATGATCATGGCCTCGTCCACGGACATGCGGCACTATTATCACGAAAGAGTACGATGCGTGCGGGATCGCTGGCGCAGCGCGGTGTTTGTATGCCGGGGTTTTTACTGCAAACCAAAGCGGCTCGGTACCCCTGGACCCGGCAGGGACTTCGTGGAGAGCTTGACTCCAGGCCTGGAATTAGGAACGGCCAGGTCATGTCGACCGATACCGGCTTTGCGCGCGGTGTCTGGTCTTTCACGAATAGTGACTGGCATATCGATCGTCTTCCGCTTCGCATTTTCGCGAAAAATTCGTGCCCCGCAATTTTCGACTTTTGCAACATTGGGATGATCCGGAATCGAGCATGACGAAGGCAAGGGAATCAGCTCTCTAGGAATAGGGGTGAGCTGGATCGGTCGTGCGAGAAGGCGTGGTTGATTCCACCCCCTGAGGCGATTGCCGATTCGTGAGGTAAAAAGCGCCGGACGCGATACCAATCGGCCTCGAGCCTGACCAAAGTCGAGGAGACCGCCGCGTCGGCCGACTTGTCATGCCTCGCACGATCAACGCTCAGACCAAAACCGACGCGTTGGCGCTGACTGACGCCATTGTCGCGACAGCGCTATCAGGCGATATTTAGAAATCGATCTGCCCTTGTAAGCGGCGCGTTCTACCGCAATCGAACCCAGGACCGCGTTTCCAAATTCGTGCCGGCGTATGAACGGATGGTGCGGCAGATACGTTCGGACCAGGTCTTTGTATTTTTCCATGTCGTCAGGCGGAAGCTCCAGGCGTCCCGCTCCGTCCAATGGCTTCGAGCCGACATATTGTGTGAGCAACGCCATTTGTTCCTCAACGTCATAAACTTCACGCGGCAGCGCCGCTTTACATTTTGCGCGCAATTGTTGACGCACTTTTGCCTGTTCGCGGATCAGGATGTCATACAAGACCGCCTCGACTAATCCCCAAGCCTCGCGGCCGCCGTGTGATTTGAGGTTCTTGACGACAGCAATGATGTCATCGACTTCGGCCAAGATGGCCCCCGCCGCTGCGAGCACCGGGGCGTAGCCGCCGAGTACTTTGCCTTGTTCGTTCTGCCACAGCTCGCCCGCTGTCAAATCAAGCGCGTTTTCGATGGCGTCAAAGTAGGCATCTATGAGAGATCGAGCAGCTTCTGGGTGTTGCTGATACTGTGAGCCGGGTTTGGCAGCCGTAGCGGCATACGCATGGATCAGCTGGCAGGCTCCTTCGCGGTCGAAGAAACCGATTTTAGCCGTGGCGCGTGTAATTTCTGGCGCTGTGAGTTCAATCCACCGCTCCACCAACTCAATCGACTCGAACCTCGCCAAGACGACCAGCTTGGGCCGAAAGGTAACATTTCGGTTACTCAGCAACAGCTTGGCGGTGGATACGAGAAAACTCTCGATTCCCGTCTCGTTCGACAACAATCTCCCTTCGTCGAGAGCATCTACGATCACTGGAACCTCGCCCTCATGGAACGCGGCTACAGGATCGCCTTTGTCGGCAGCTTCCAGCTCGGTCAGTAGAGAGTGGAGAGATCCGGTCGAAACGGGGACTTTAGCCAAATCGAGAATCGGCGCCTTAAGCGTTGCCGAGATATGTCTCGCCAGCGTGCTCTTACCGACCGCTGCAGACGCCTCGATGAAAATGATCTCCTTCTGCATGACCGACGGGGCTTGTCCCGGAATATCCAGGGTCGGCGCGACGAATGGCTTTGGGGGCTCCGCGATGAAAAGGCACCCTTTCTGGCCAACTCTCGGGAAATGGCGGGCGCGGCTCAGCACGTTAATGAGGTCGTTTAGCACAATTGCCGACATAGACTGCCTTCTTCCGGCGAGGGCCCATCGTTTACACTTCTGGATCCGCAGGTCCAGCGGGTTATGGCTTTACCACCGGCTGACAATCGTGCGATGCTTGCGAAATGCCTCGCCGTTGTTTTGGGCGCGCCGCGCGCCGGCCGAAAGCAACGAGCCTAAGAGCCGACCGAGCAGAGCAACCGGCTCGTGCCGGCTGCTGGTCGAGGCGCCGCGCCGGCGGATTTCTTTTTAGCGATTAAATCGGACGACGCTGGTGCTGGCGCTGGAGATCATGGTGATGGTGGCGATTCTACGCGTGCGAGGGTCGCGCCGCCGGCGGACCGAGCCGCACCGGCCGCCGCTGTGGTGACGTCCTTTTTAGCAAATTCATTTTAGCAAATTGCGGATCGGCCGATGAGGACTTTATCAGAGGCAAAGAGACAGCTTTTATAGGCAGATTTCGGTTGGGTCCGAAGCCCGCGCCGATCAGCGGCGAATCAGCGTGGACATCTCCAGTACCTATCTCGGCGCTGCAAAATTTGGCCTGTTGAATCGATGACCCGGTAGCTCGCTGCGTTCGCCGCCGCCCCGACCGGGCGATGCC
>DASZZA010000463.1:0-3403 GCA_035545135.1 Lacipirellulaceae bacterium
AAGCTGCCTTTCAGAGCGCTTCCGAGAAGTTGAAGTCACGCTGGGCACGAACTCATCCGTCCGCAAGAGCGAGTGGCCACC
The DNA here is from genome assembly GCA_035545135.1 of Lacipirellulaceae bacterium. Lineage (GTDB taxonomy): Bacteria > Planctomycetota > Planctomycetia > Pirellulales > Lacipirellulaceae > JABDGM01. The sequence goes on from DASZZA010000463.1 coordinate 82, forward strand.
ATACTGGCTCAATGCCGAACATTCTGGATCTGTCGTTCGGTTTGTTGATATCCAATTTCAACGCGACCGAACCATCAATGAGATCAAGCGCATGTTTAACGACGTGGTGCAGGTCGAGGCATCGCCGATGCCTCTGCGCTCAATCTTTGTGACTTTAGCGAAGGCTAGTCGCAGGACGGCGTGATATGAGTCAGGCAATACACATATTCAAGAAGGACGTTGAACGTCTTCGTTATCACCTCGCCCTGACTCTACTTGCCGTGGTGGCTTTTTGCTGGGTGAGCGCAGCGAATGTGAGCGGCCCTGGACCGACGGTCCTTGTTCTCGCAGTCTCATGGTGGTTCTTGATTGCTGCCGTGATTCACCTTGAGCCGCTGCCTGGAACGGGTCACTTTTGGCTGACTAGGCCCTACCGTCGATCCAGTCTATTCGTGGCGAAAGCTCTATTCATCATTACTTTCGTAAACGTATCCCTTGGCGTTGCCGATCTCATTATTCTTCACGCAAGGGGATTCCCGGTGTTCGCGAATGCAGGCGGCTTGATTTGGGCTCAAGTGCTGCTCGTTTGTGCATTCGAAATTCCGGTCGCTGCCATTGTGTCAGTTACGTCAGGCTTATTGGCATTCCTGACTGCAACATTAATTCTGCTTTTGATCACGTTGGCTTCCTATCTCCTAACGTCTACGTTGCACATCAGCCTGGCTTGGGGGCATATCGAATGGGTTAGAGAATATGTCGTTTTGAGCCTCGCGTTCATAATCGGCGCGGGCATTCTGTATTGGCAGTACGCGCATCGCGCTACGCTGCTCAGTCGCGTCGCTGCGTTAGCAGGGCCGATCCTACTATTCATCTGCGCGGCGGCTTTTCCTTGGACGATTGCGTTTGCGCTTCAGAGTTGGTTATTTCCGAGCCGGGCTCAAACATCCACCATTAGCGTGAGGCTGGACACGGAGCAAGAGTGGGCCGGCCAGCTGTATCGGGACGACAAAGACAGATTGATCGCTGATATTCCCATCACAATTCATGGGACCCCGAGTGGTACTGACTTGAAGGTGTATGGTGTGCGAATGACCCTTTCTGCTCCGGACGGTCGGACTCTGCCGATAGAAGAACCGCCTTCAAATTCCTTCGAAACTGATTCGAGTAGGGTGTCACTAAGGCTTGTCGTGCCAGAACGCTGGTATCAGAAGTACCGACGAGAAGCATTGCGGGCTAAGGGGATCCTTTACTTCGCCCTTTGCGACGAGCCTCGATACTTAGCTATCCACCCAAGCAAAGATAGAGTAGGTGTCCCCGGTGTCGGGTTGTGCACGGTCAATGCCAAGTCATTCGTGTGCAGTTCGGCACTTCGTCCATCGGCCAACTACGTCGAGGCGGACCTGACAGAACGTTCAACACGAGGCGTAGTCCATTCAAACGCGCGTTGGGCCGGTTCGGGAGATACGACGCCGTTCCCGGCTGCATTCAATATCGATCCGGTGTTTCGATGGTCTATACCAACATTAGCCCCAATCACTGATGTAGTCATAGCGAGATCAGAGCCAATTGCGTACGCGGTCCGAAGCTTCGATTTAGGCCGCGTAGTCTTGGCCGACTTCAGAATGCAAAATTAAATCCTATTTTGGGCAAACTTTAGTGCCTCAGCTTTATACGGTGCCGGCTGCACCCGTGCGTCAGGATGGAAGATGATGCATTATTTCACCGGGTTCAGGAAAAGCTGCAAGGGGTGGGGGTCGCCGAAAAAGCCGTGGCCGGAGTTGAGGATGTCGATTTCTCCGGTGCCCTGGACATCGCCGATGGTGGTTTGATGCCCTTCGGCATTGGAGATAATCTCTTGCGTGAAATTGCCGGCTCCATCGTTGTAGAAAACGGAGACTCGCCGGAAGAGTGACTGGTCTTGCTCGGAAACAACTAAATCGAGCGTGCCATTATGATCCATATCGGCGACACGGATGCAATGCGCATCGACAAAATGCGCATCGATGGTATGGCGCGTCCAGGTTCCGTTGCGCCGGTCCCCGGGCGCTTCAAACCAGACCATACCTCCGGGCGGCGGCGCAATACCACCTCCGGGACCTTCCGATTGCGCCATGATAATATCCATCCGGCCGTCGCCGTTGATGTCGCCGTTACCATATGCCGCAACATAGTCGTCTCCGTGGGGGCAGTCGGTGCTGTTACAGGGATACCCAGCCCCAACGTTATGCATGATCCACTTGCCGGTGCGCGCGTTGCCGCCACTCTCGCGCGGGTTCTCGAACCACACTGCGTTTAACGCCGAGTTCGTACTGACAAGATTGATGGGGCCTTTACCGGACCCGATATCGAGCAGCGCAACGCCACGAAAAGCCGAGTTATATTGAACGGCAGTCCAGGAGGTGGGGCTATTTTGAAAGTAAATGTGATGCGCGGTAACTACGTCGATTTTGCCGTCACCGTCGATATCGGCGAGGATCAAGTTGTTCTCGCCTTCACCAGCGCCAATTAATGTCATGGGCCACGGATCTGTTGCCGGATTGCCGCCGCGGCCGCGCGGATTTGCAAACCAGACCACGTTGTAGGTGGAAGATCCGGGAGACTGGTAACTCGCGACGATATCCACCGCGCCGTCCTTGTTCACGTCCAGAGGCAGCATGTCCTCATAGGCATTTCCCGTGGTCACGATAGGATGTTTGTTCCACTTATCGGTCAATTTTCCCGAAGCCGGATACTCGTACCAATAGATCCCCGCCGAAGGTTGTTCGAAACCTGCCACCGCGTCGAGATGTCCGGTTCCCTGAATATCGGCGAAGGCTTTTTCGACGAGGGTAGCTGTCGGATTCGGGTCGATTGTTATTGCGCGGAAGGGAGCAGGCCCGTCGAGATTGGATAAGGGCTTTGCGGTATTGAAGAAATAATCGACAATCGCCGTGAATGCTGGTGATTTCCCCGAAGTGGGGTTGGCCGTTCCCGCATACGGACCGATGCTCGATACATTCATCGAGTAAGCGAAAGAGACGCCAGTCGCGAAATTTTTACCGTCGGTTGACCATTGCCCAGTCCAATTGTTGCCACTCCTCTGTAGTTGAAGCCAGATCGGCGCCTGGGAGACTGAAATGGCGGTATTTACGAAGACTGTGGAGGACGCCCCATGGATAGCAGCGGCAAAGAGTTGGACCGATGTCCCGTTGTAAAACACGTCAAACCGAATAAAATCGGCGGCATCCTGTTGGACTAGAATCCCTTCATCCTGGTTGGGTAGTTCTACATCCGATTGGAAGCGCACTTTTGCTTCGAAGTTCGCGTTACCGACGTTCTGCATGAGACGGACGGCGCCGTTGCC
>DASZZA010000464.1:0-3035 GCA_035545135.1 Lacipirellulaceae bacterium
AACAGTGAAGCCGCGGCAAAGTTCCAATTGTTGATCCGGATCAAACCGGCGCCTCCGGTCAAATACGGAGACCAAAAACGCCTGTGCCCGGCGCGGAGGCCGGGCGCAGCACGAACTCGTGAAACGCGCGTGTTTTAGTACCGGTAGTGCTCGGCCTTGAACGGGCCCTCGAATAGGGATGTCCGCTCCGGGCCAGAAGCGGACATTAGGCCCGCTCGCAGTTTTGAAAAAGGACCCCGCCACTGCGCGCGATTGGCTGGGGGCCATGGGGGGTGCCCGCAGCAGCGAGGCAGTAAATTGTCTGTCTGGCGCATCTAAAAATCTGTTCAAAACAGACCACTATTTGAAAAATGGGTCATTATTTATCTTCACGTAACCCTCCGAACGACTCGCAGGCCGGATAGTTGTCGCTACAGCCCCTTCGTTCGCCCCGATCGAAGCTCTAAACGCGTTAGGCGGCTCCCTCGTGGATCACCGATCAAGATTTTCAACGCTCAGTGCCAGTTACGACGACTTCCTGTTTGCGCCGGTCTGCGAGGACCCGAACGGGCTGCGTCTTAGTGTCCTGTCCGCGCTGGCGCGGTTCAATGTCGATCCGTGGGAGGAGGCAGCTCGATTGGCAGCAATGCCCAAGCAGATCGCTGAGACGACGCTGCTCTCGATCCTCGATCTGGTATCGGGCAGAAGCTGGAAATCGTCGGAGGCGGCAGCCGCCGCTGCACAGCTTGTTCGGCTTCTTCCGCGACTGGATGAGGCTGCGGCTACCGCTACCGCTACCGCAGATGCTCGGACTGTGACTGCGCATCGGACAAATTACTGGTGGCTTTGGTTGGCCTTTTGGATCGCAATGACATTTATGATGCCACATCGTCAGACGCCGCCGCCCAACCCGACTGCCTCCACATCGGACTCCGGCGCAACGTCGCAAATCAAGAGCAAAACCCCGGATTCAGTCGTCCGATCGCGTTAGACTTTGAACCCTTCAGACTGAACCGAAGCTGCCCAGTCATTCAGTTGAGGTCGCTGGTTCGACTAAGCCCGACATCTGCCGACCGCTCCTTCTTTGCTCCCGTGCTCCCGTCAGAGAGGCGGGATAACGCGGCCCGGCCTCGGAGCGCTTTTATGACAGCTCGCAACGTTCCCTATTCGCTCGATCCCATCGAGGCTAAACTGAGCCGGGCGGACGACCGGATTCTCCTGAACGACTGGTTGCCGCCGCAAATCGGTGTAGCGCCTAAGGTGCGGATCGGCCGGCATTGGATCAACGTCCTTTGGATCTTGCCGATCGGCTTTGTGCTTGCCGTCATCGGCGTCGCCGTAGCCCAGGCGCTGCGCGAAATTCCGGCCGTTCAGGAATTGCTCGTGCGTTACCCTGGTGTTCCGCCGGCCGCACGCGCCGTCGCCGACGGCTTTCCGGCATGGTTGCGGGTGCAGCATTTCCTGAACCTGCTGTTCATGGCGTTCATCATTCGCTCCGGCATTCAAGTTCTCGCCGACCACCCACGCCTGTACTGGAAACGCGATTGCACGCCCGGCACCGAGTGGTTTCGCTTTCAGAGGCCCGTTCCCAAGGGGCGGATCTGGACCGCCAAGGACGACGCAGTGACCGTCCCGCGCTGGCTGGGCATTCCCGGCATTCGGCACTCGATCGGGCTGGCCCGCTGGTGGCATTTCTCCTTCGGCCTGCTGTGGATCATCAATGGCATTATCCTCTACGCGTTGCTGTTCTGGACGAACCAATGGCAGAGGCTGGTCCCCACCACATGGGATGTGTTCCCGAACGCAGTCTCGACCGCGCTGCAGTACCTGTCGCTGACATTCCCCGCCGATGAAAGCTGGACCCGCTACAACAGTCTCCAGCAACTGACCTATTTCATCACTGTGTTTGTCGCCGCGCCGACGTCCATCCTCACGGGCTTCATGCAGGGCCCCGCAATCTCAAATCGTCTGGGCTGGTTCGGCAAAGCATTGAATCGGCAACGGGCCCGGTCGATCCATTTTCTCGCGCTGTGGTGGTTCCTGTTTTTTATCCTGATCCATGTGACCTTGGTGTTTATCACAGGCGCGCGCGCCAACCTGAACATGATGTTCGCCGGGGTGCATGACGGCTCCTGGAGCGGGTTTGCGATTTTCGTCCCGGCCATGGCGCTGGTGGCTGTGACCTGGTGGCTGGCTTCGCCGTTCACCATCGAGTATGCGCGCGTCGTTCAGAAGATCGGCGAGTTTATGATGTGGCCATTCAACGCCCTGACCGAATGGTGGGACCCGAACAGCCAATTAACAGAGAAGGATATTTCGCCGTATTTCTGGCCAAACGGCACGATGCCGAAGTCGGCCGAGTATGACGCACTGGTCGCCGACGATTTCAGAAATTTCACTCTTCGGGTCGGAGGCCTGGTGGAAACGCCGAAGACGTTCTCCTACGCCGAACTGAAAGCGATGCCGAAGCAGGAGCAGATCACAACACATTTTTGCATTCAGGGCTGGTCCGGCGTCGCAAAGTGGGGCGGCGTTCCAATGCGCCACATCCTCGAATTGGTGCGTCCGACATCCGACGCCCGCTATGCTGTCTTTTACTCGCTGGCCGATGGAAGCGACACCGGGCGTTACTATGATGTGCACCGGATATCCAACATGCGTCACGATCTCACCATCCTTGCGTACGAGATGAACAGCGCACCGGTCAGCGTGCTGCATGGCGCGCCACTACGGCTGCGCTGTGAAAACGAACTTGGGTTCAAGATGGTGAAATGGGTCGCGGCAATCGAGTTTGTCCATGATTTTGCCGGCCTTGGCGCTGGTCAGGGCGGCTATAATGAAGATCATGAATTCTACGGTTACCGGATGCCGATCTAACGGCCCTCAGGTGAACAGTTTGGCAACCAGCGTAATCTGCCCGCGATGAGCGCTGACGTGCGTTACAGGATGAGCCATGGTCAAGACATTCAAGGTTGGCGATCATGTAAGTTGGAATTCGGAAGCCGGCCGGGTGCGTGGGACAATTGTCAAAGTGCATCGCCGTAACGTTACCTACA
>DASZZA010000465.1:0-3882 GCA_035545135.1 Lacipirellulaceae bacterium
ATTTGTTGGCATCCGCCCCACAAACGGCTCATGCTCGTTTCGCACCGTCAGCATCAGAATGTCGTCGTAATCTCCCAACCCAGCGCCGTCGGTCGCCCACGTTGAGTCTTTAAACGCCAAATTGCTCGACGGTAGGATCGACGTCTTGTGATCGATTTCCGGATTCGTTGGCGATGGCGGCCAATTTGTTTTCTTGCTCGGGTCCGCGTCAATCAAATTACTCGCATACCCCTCGTGATACTGCCCCTCGATAATCTCGATGTACCCATGATTCGACTCCGGCCGCTGCCACGTTTGGCCGGGGCACGTCGCGCCTTGCAAATCTTGCTGCAGCACATTCCGTACGTGCCGCAACTGGCTCGACATCTCGATCGTCGCCCGCCGGTTCTTCACGCCGTTGCTGATATTGGCAAACAGCGTCACCACCGCCCCCATCATCACCAGCGTGATCGCCATCGCAATCAGCATCTCCACGAGCGTAAAGCTCGCTCGCGCAACAGCAGGGTGGGCGCCCCCCACCAGTCGAGAATTGCGCAAACGGACGGTGGGCATTGCCCGCCCTACGTAAATAGGTTGCGACATCTGAGACATTCCTCTCGCCCCACCGCGGCCCCGAGCGCGGCGGCTGTTCCATATTCCATTATGCCGCCGAAACTCGATATCGTCGAGACTTTACTCCACCCCCACTCGCCGATTAGCGTCGGCCGCAAGGCCGAATCTGCCTCGCAAAAACTTCGCCTACGACCCTTCCTCTTGCTCGGTCCTATGCACCCTCTCCCGCCGCGACGCCACCACCGACGCCCCCATCGCCACCGCCAACAGTCCCACAATTACCAACAACGATACCCACGGCTCCGGATTCCACCACTGGTGCAACAGCATCTTGAGGCCGATAAAAATCAGAATCGCCGCCAGCCCGTAGCCCAAGTACCGGAACATGTTCATCACGCCCGCCAGCAAAAAATACAACGCTCGCAAACCCATAATCGCGAACACATTCGACGTGAACACAATGAATCGATCGTCCGTGATGCCGAAAATCGCCGGCACGCTGTCGATAGCGAAGACCACGTCTGTGCTCTCGATCACCAACAGCACCAGGAACAGCGACGTAACCAGCAGCCGGCCGTCCTCGCGCACAAAGAACCGGTCGCCATACGAGCCTTTCGCCACGCGCAAGTAACGCCGCGCCACCCGCAGCACGACGTTCTGATCCGGATGAGTTTCGCTTCCGTGCGCCGTCGCCAACTTGATGCCCGTATAAATGAGAAACGCGCCGAAGATGTAGAAGATCCACTCGTATCGCGCAAGCAGCTCGCCAAACACAAGGATAAACGCCAGCCGCATCACGATCGCGCCCAAGATTCCCCAAAACAGCACGCGATACTGGTACTTCATCGGCACGCCGAAAAACGCAAAGATCACCACAAACACAAACACGTTGTCCATCGACAACGACCACTCCACCAGGTACCCGGTAAAGAAGTGAATCGCGGGCGTCGCTCCCGCGACATACCAGATGCCGGCGTTGAATACCAGAGCCAACCCGCACCAGAAAACCGTCCACAGCGCCGACTCACGCAGCGTCGGCTCGTGCGCCTCGCGGTGGAACACCGTCATGTCGAAGATGAGAAGCGCGACCGTGCCGGCGCAGAACGCCAGCCAGTAAATCGCCGGCACCTCAAGGTGCGCCACGGCAAGAACGGCGGGTTGCAGTATGGAGCTCAGCGATAGCACCGGCCAATGTCCGATTGCTGGCGGCCAGCGGATGCACGTCGGCCCGTCATCATAGGCGCAAGATACTTTCCCAGCAACCGTGCCGCCTTTTCGCGATGTCGTGGCAGCGCCGCCAATCTTTTTAGAACCCGCCGTTTAGCGTCGGCGGCCACGCCGAATCCATCAGGTCCAGCGTTACTGTCGGCATCGAAGACTCTTACGCCGCCTGCGCCCGCGGCACCGTCCACCCAGGCTGCCAGCCAAGAACCTCCGCCAGCAGCGCATCGTACGCCCGGTAATGCTCTCGCAATCGCTCTGCCACCCCCGGATCGATCGCCTCTCGATAAAAGCCACGGTTGTAGACTTTGCCGGGATCAACGTCGTAGCTCTCCAATCCCATGTAGCTGAACACTCGCTCGCACACACTCGTCGTATCCGCAAACAAGCTCGCACTATCGATCACCAGCACGCGATTACGACGATACAACTTCAGCAGAAGTTCAAGCTGCAGCGCATAGTAACCCCGCGAAACATAACCCAGCATTGGCTGCGCATCGTCTCGTAGCGCTACGCCCAACTCCGGCGGAATGATGTTAGCGCGAATCTCTTCCTCCACGGCTTCTTCGAAAGTGCGCGCTTCCCGATGACGCGTCTTCTCGTGCTGATAATGGGAAAATGACCGCTCCACCGGGTCTCGCAGCAAAACGATGATGCGCGCGCTCGGCAGCACCCGCTGCATCATCCGCAGCGCGCCCGGATTCGGCAAATACGACGGCGACGCCTCCAACACCTGACCCTGCCGCCGCCAAACTCGTCGTCGCCACGGAAATCGAGAGCGGTACCACGACAACGACCGGTCCGCGTGCCACGAGAAATAGCACACCTCTTTTTCCGCCGCGCCAAAGCACCGCGGATGCTTCACAAGGTGCGCATAAAGCTGAGTCGTTCCCGCCTTCTGGGCGCCCACGATCACCGACGTCGGCAAATGACGAACCCGGTTCGTCATCATCCGCCACGCCGAACTCGGCAAGTCCCTCATCAAATCAAACGGCCGCTTAACGACCCGATAGACCGGATGCCGCTTTATCTTGCGCGTAAACATCCGCAGCGATTGCCCGTCGTCAATATGAGATTCCGATTTGCCGATACTCATTACTACTACTGATGGTCGACGCCATGCGTCGTAAGTATTGTGCTCGGTTGTCTTACCCCATCCCCACCTCTGGTACCCGGCATCCTCTCCTCAAGCCGTCTGCCCAAATTCCGGCCGCCGTTTGCCGAGCTGACCCTGGAGACGCTGCACGATCGCGCTGTGCATCTGGCTCACCCGACTTTCGGAAAGATCCAGCGTCGCGCCGATTTCCTTCATCGTGAGCTCTTCGTAGTAGTAGAGAATGATAATCAGCCGCTCGTTGCGATTGAGCCCCTTCGTCACCAGCCGCATCAGATCCGACTTCTGAATCCGCTTCGTCGGGTCTTCGCCCTTCTTGTCTTCGAGAATGTCGATCTCGCGCACATCCTTGTAGCTGTCCGTCTCGTACCACTTCTTGTTGAGACTGATGAGATTCACCGCGTTGGCGTCGGTGATCAACTTCTCCAACTCCGCCAGGTCCATGCCCATGTGCTCGGCCAGCTCGTTTTCATTCGGCTGCCGGCCCAACTTCGCCTCGAGCGCCTTCATCGCTTCGTTCAGCTTGCTGGCCTTGCTCCTCACCAGCCGCGGCACCCAGTCCATCGTTCGCAGCTCATCCAGCATTGCCCCACGAATCCGCGGCACGCAGTAGGTCTCAAATTTCACGCCGCGATTCAAATCGAACGCGTTGATCGCGTCCATCAAACCGAAGACGCCCGCTGACACGAGGTCGTCCAGCTCCACTCCGTCCGGCAACCGCGACCAAATCCGCTCGCCGTTGTACTTCACGAGCGGCAGATACTGTTCGATCAACCGATTGCGGAGCATCTTGTTCGAAGGGTCCGCTTTGAACTCCTTCCAAATCTCCGCAATTTCCTCAGGAGAAGCCGCTGCCCTACGCGTTGCCGTCACCATCGCCATGTTGATCCTCCGTGATCGGGTCCCTCGTAGGACCTCGTCGAAATCCGTCTCGACGCCGTTTCGTCATTTTAGCTTTCAGGTGTCAGCTTGCAGATGTCCGATTCCGATTTCTG
>DASZZA010000466.1:0-3567 GCA_035545135.1 Lacipirellulaceae bacterium
GGATGCGGCCGCTACTGTGCGTGGGACTCGCATATTTCGTGATCGCGGTGCCCTATTTCTTTTTGGGCGAGATGGGCGAGGCGAGCACCTACCGGAGCATGGGCACGATATGGAGTTTGCTCGGCGGAGCTTTCGGGGCGATTGGGGCGCTGGGCATCATCATCGCGTTTAAGTCAGGCGGTCGGCCCGTGTACGTGATGCCGCTGGTGTTCGGCGGGGCGCCGGTAATCAACACGCTGGTCGCGGTTTCGTCGACGCACCAATGGTACAATGTCAACCCGTTTTTTTGGGCAGGCCTGATCTTGGTGATCGTCGGCGCGGTGATGGTTCTGGCGCTCGCGCCGAGGGGCGATAGTCCGGCGCCGGCATTGGCGACGGCGTGAGCGCGTGTGTTGGTTTAGCGTCGGCGGCGACGCCGAATCGCGTCGGGTAATCGTTGCGCAAAGAATTCGGCGTATCCGCCGTAGCTAAGCACGATCTATTTGTACGTCAGGGCTTTGTCGGAGATGTCTTTGCGGCACCAGGCGCCGCTGAAGCGGATGTTCTTAACGCCCGTGTATGCCTGCAACTTGGCGGCGGAAATGCTCGTACCGAGGGCCGTCACTCCCAGCACGCGACCACCGTTGGTGACGACCTGACCATCTCGCAGTGCTGTGCCGGCATGAAACACTTTGACGTCGGGCAATTTGGCCGCTTCCTCGAGTCCGCGAATGGGCTGGCCGCGTTCGAATTTACCGGGATAGCCTTCGCTGGCCATCACGACGCAGACGGCCGGCCGTGGATCCCAAACTGGGGCATCAATTTCGTCCAGACGTGAGTCGACCGTGGCTTCGAGCAGATCGACCAAATCGGTCTTCAGGCGCATCAGGAGCGGTTGGCACTCGGGATCGCCGAACCGCACGTTGTATTCAAGTACCTTGAGGCCCTGGTTCGTAACCATGAGACCGGCGTACAACACACCGCGGAACGGACGTCGGGAACGCTTCATTTGATGGACGGTAGGAACAAAGATTCTCTCTTCGACATCTTGAAGCAGGCGGTCGGTAACGAGCGGTGTTGGGCAGTAAGCGCCCATGCCGCCGGTGTTGGGTCCGACATCGCCATCGTAAGCGCGCTTGTGATCCTGGCAAGCAGGCATGGTGAGGATCGTGTGGCCATCGGTTAACGCGAGGACGCTCGCTTCTTCGCCGTGAAGGCGTTCTTCGATCACGATTTGGCGGCCCGCATCGCCAAATTCTTTCTGGACGGCGATGCGGTCAATCGCCTCGAGCCCCTGTTCGCGATTGTCGCAAACGACGACGCCCTTACCTGCAGCCAGGCCATCGGCTTTGACGACGACTGGCGTATCCTCGCGATCCTTGAGAAAGGTGTTTGCGGCCTTGGCGTCGCGGAAGACGCGGTAATCGGCAGTCGCTACGTCGGCATGTCGCAGAAGATTTTTGCAAAAGACTTTGCTGGTTTCCAATTCGGCGGCGGAGCGGGTGGGGCCGAACGCGCGCAGACCGGACTGCTGAAAAGCATCGACCAAACCAGCCGCCAGCGTGACCTCGGGACCGACAACCGTGAGATCGATTCGGTTCTGTCGAGCGAAGTCGAGCAACCGAGAAACGTCGTCGACTGCTGCATCGACGTTCTCCGCGTCTGCCGCGGTGCCGGCGTTACCGGGAGCGACGAACACTCGTTCGACGCGCGGACTATGGCCTATTTTCCAGGCCAGCGCGTGCTCTCTTCCGCCGTTGCCAACGACAAGGACTTTCATACACTCTAGCTCGTTCAACCTGCGATGGTGCGATGGGGGGAGGGTGCTGCGCGTCGATGCGTTTTTCCCAGTTTCGGCGCGACCATGCTTAGCGTCAATTGTGACATACCAACCGTCATCGGATTGGCCGATTTCGTCCATTGAAATCGATCTACGGCTGGTTGCCGATCGAGGCGCAGTGATTTTGATCTTTACGTATTGGAAGGCAAGGCAGAGAATAAATCTGTAAGCTCCTTGGCAGATTGAGAGAACGATGGCTTGACAATCCTTGAGAAGTGGAATAAACCGGTGGTAGGAAGATTGTGAAAAAAGTCACAATCCCCTGCCTGGGCCGCCCCGTGGCTCTTATAAACTGTTTCAGCACAAGGGATTGCTGGAGATCCACGGGGTTTTCGCGAAGGTGGCGATTCGCGATTTGCGCACACGCATAAGTTGCCTGCGCTTCTCCCGCCGAGGTCCCGTCAGCGAGGGGACACCACTCGGCACAAGGGTCAGATCGATGGCTGATAAGAGCAAGATGTCGGTGGCCGATATATTGGCCGCGGCACGCAATGCGGACAACAAAAGCGCTGAGACAGGCGACCAGCCTGCCGAGAACGCGGCGGTCGAAAATCCACCGGGTAAAGCCACGCCAACCGTATCGGCCGAAAAGACGGCAGTGGCATCGGCAAAGAAGCCCGCGGGCGGTGGTCGTCCGAGCGTTGCTGAAATGTTGGCGATGGCGCGCGGCGAAAAGCAAGATGGATCTGAGCCAGCTGCAAAAGCCAAAGAGCCACCCGCCGCGAAACCCGCCCCCGCGGCGAAAGCGGCGCCGAAGAAAGAGCCGGCCGCGGCTAAGGCTGCTCCAGCTAAAGCCGAGCCTGTCGATACTCAGAGCATTCTCGCGGCCGCGCGGAAGGGCGTGAAGCCGGGACCGATGACCAAAGCCGAAGCGCAGGCGAAAGCCTCGCCCGTCGCGCCGGATGCCAAGAAAGCCAAGGCGAAAGAGGCGATCGTCGTGCCGCCGATGCCCGTGAAACCGGCTTATGCGCAGCCGAAAGCGGCGAAGTCGGGCAAGGAGCAAGTCGCCGAGCGGCGTGCTTTCTTGTTTGGCATGTCGGCACTCGCGGTGGGCTTTACTGCGTTATCGGCCACAGCAGCGGCCTGGGGCCTTGGCACGATCCGCTTCATGTTCCCAAACATTTTGCGCGAGCCGCCCAGTAAATTCACAGTCGGGACACCCGACAAATTTCCGCCCGAGCACGTGGAAGATCGTTTCAAGGCGCAATACGGCGTGTGGATCGTCAACACTCAATACAACGGGCAGCAGGAAATCTTCGCACTGCGAACGGTTTGCACGCATTTGGGTTGCACACCCAATTGGCTTGAAGCGGAACAGAAGTTCAAATGTCCGTGCCACGGCAGCGGATACTACAAGACAGGCATCAATTTCGAGGGTCCTGCGCCGCGCCCGCTGGAGCGCTATGCCATCGGCATCGCCAGCGACGGCTCGATCGAAGTTGATAAGAGCCGCCTGTTCCACCAGGAATTGGGGCAGTGGGACGATCCGTCTAGTTACATCCCCGGATAGGAGAAGGGATTCAGGGTTAGGGTTCAGAAGACCAGGAATTAGCGGCGTCGCTTGCGACGCGGTGCAAGGATAATCAATCACCGACATGGCCGGCTTAGGCGAATTCATCACCGAATCTCAAATCTGGAAAAGCATCTTTAGGCATCCGATGCCGGTTGACCGCCGCAACCGCATCGTGGTGATGCTGACGAATTTCTTTTTGCACCTCCATCCTGTTTCGATCAAGAAGCAGGGGATC
>DASZZA010000467.1:0-1787 GCA_035545135.1 Lacipirellulaceae bacterium
TGCAGTATCGCGAAAGCGATTTCGCCTTCGCCAGTCGGCTGATGGAAGAAGAAGGAATCTACTATTACTTCGACCACACGGCCGACAGCCACAAGCTTGTAATCTGCGACGACCCTTTGCAGCATCCGGACGTTGCCGACCCCGTCACCGTGATCTACGACGAGATCGAGGGCGGCCTGCGCAAGGAACGGCGGGTGACCGAGTGGAGGAAGTCACAAGAAGTACGTGCGGGCAAATACACGCTGTTCGATCATTGCTTTGAGCTCACCGGGCAGAGCCTGGAGTCTCAATGGCCGATCCAAAAGACTGTCACGGCCGGCAACGTCGAGCACAAACTAACCGCAGGCGGCAACGACAAGCTGGAGATTTATGAATACCCCGGCGGCTTTGCCCAGCGGTTCGATGGCGTCGACAAAAACGGCGGACCTCGGCCGGCCGAAATGACGAAAATTTTTGCAGACGGAAAGCGGACCGCCAAGATCCGCATGGAACAAGAAAGCGCCACCGCCGTGCAGATCTTCGGCCACAGCTCCTGCGAGCAGTTCGCGTCCGGTCATCGCTTCTCGCTCACGCGCCACTTCGACGCCGACGGCAAATACCTGCTGATCAGCATCGAGCACTCGGCTCGCTTGGGTGACGCCTATCGCAGCGGCAGCGAACCGCTGTACGAGTATGAGAATCGCTTCACGGGTATCCCTATCGGGCTTCCTTACCGCCCACCGCGATCTACGCCCAAGCCCGTCATTTCTGGAACGCAAACGGCGACCGTCGTAGGGCTGCCGGGCCAGGATCTGTTTTTAGACAAATACGGCCGCATCAAGGTGCAGTTCCCCTGGGATCGCCACGGCAAGCTCAACGCCGACAGCTCTTGCTGGCTGCGCGTAAGTCAACTCTGGGCCGGCAATGGTTGGGGTTCGTTTTTCTGGCCACGCGTCGGTCAAGAGGTCGTGGTCGCGTTCGAGGATGGCGATCCCGATCGTCCCTTGGTGATCGGCAGTGTCTACAACGACACGCACATGCCTCCCTATGAGCTGCCCAAGGCCGGCGTGCTCGCCGGCATCAAGTCCTGCACCATCCGAGGAGCGGCCACTCGCAACTACAATCAGATCCTCTTCGACGACGAGCAGGGTGACGAGTACTTGCAACTGCACTCCGAGAAGTACGTTGCCATTCATAACGAGCACACGCAACACGAATTCATGCCTGCCACGAACTTTCGCGTGGTTGGCAACCTCGGATTGCCCAAGGGCAGTGGCGGCGGCGGCGGGCTGTTGCAAGACATCGTCATCGCGGCCTGGCATCCAGGGGACTCGCATGTCGAGAAAACCGGCCAGTACCAATACATCTTCGGTGACAATGTCCAGATGGTCTCGCGCAGTCTTCTTCCGTCGAACAACTTGCAATGGGTCTATGGCACCAACATTCAGGGTGTTTTCGATCCGGTGAGTCTTGTCGCCGACGCCGTTCCCGGGCTGGGGCCCGTTGTGGAGCTGTTTGGAGTGAACGGTTCGCTTCAGACGACTTATGGGAATAATCTGCAACTCTTCTATGGAGTCGGAAGTCAGGTGACGCGAGGACCACTGATCAACTATGCGACCAATCCCATGATCTATACGGGTGGCACCGCGTGGGAGACGGCCATCGGCATAGCGGTGCACACTTTGGCGATGCTAGCTGCCGTTCTCGGAATCGTCCTATCGACAAAAGCGTCGCAGATTCAGAAGTCAACCCAGTACGCCAACGAACGCGACGATTTGGGGTCCGAGACGAATTGGATCATCGGATTG